>JADFZC010000086.1 GCA_015232735.1 Oligoflexales bacterium
TGCAAAAAACAAGTCAAATCTTTCTGATTTGAATGCCATTAAAGACCTGAACATACCGGTTGATTTTCATCTGGTCCTTTCCATAACTGAAAAAGAAAATCAGATGGATATGGTTATCAGAAGATTTTCGGAAATAGGCATCAGCAGCCTCATTTTCACGAAGATAGATGAAACCTGGAGTTATGGAGAGATATTTAATTTATCCACCAAGTGGAGCATCCCATTGAGTTATTTCGGGATTGGCCAAAAGATACCCGAGGAGATTGAGCGTGCCAGCCGTGAAAGGGTATGTGAAAGGATTTTTGGACTGTAGTAAATATACATAAAAAAAGCATATGGATCGGGTGGGTATGGAGGAATTAGTGGTTATTCGGGAAATAAGTGAAAGCCGACAAAATCAAAGCAGGAAAGTCAAGGAAGTTTGCAAAACCAAAAAAGCGTTTTCCAGGATCATAAGCGTAGCCAGCGGAAAGGGCGGAGTGGGAAAAACTATAGCTACCGTCAATATAGCGTTAGCTCTCAGAAGAATGGGACATTCTGTACTTATTCTCGATGGAGATCTTGGACTGGCGAATGTGGATGTTGTCCTTGGATTAAAGGCTAGGTACAATATTAATGATGTCATAAGTGAAAAAGCAAGATTGAAGGACATTCTTCTGGATGGTCCCATGGGAATCAGGATTATTCCTTCAGGGTCCGGAATCAGCAAATTGACTCAGTTGAGTTATCTTGAAAGGTTGAAAATAATTCAGGAGATTGAAAGCCTGAACGAGTCTTTTGAGTTTCTGGTTATAGACACTGGCGCCGGCATATCCTCTACGGTTCTTCATCTTAATGCGATCGCTGATGATATTATCGTCGTATCAACGCCAGAGCCACATTCCATGACAGATGCATATGCATTTATTAAGGTTATGGCGGAAGATTATGAGAGGAAGAGTTTTAACCTGGTGATAAACATGGTTCGCTCGAAGAGCGAAGGAGAGCAGGTTTTAAAAAGGATTTCCGATGTTGCAAGGAATTTTCTGAAGCTGGAGATAAGAGAACTCGGAAGTATTCCGTATGACAAACAGATGCAGCAATCGCTTATGATGAGGCAGGCGGCATCGGAGAAATCGACATATTTCATTGCCGGACAGGCATGGAATGAGATTGCAAGGCTGATTCTGGAGAATCCGGTCAGGGTTTCAAGAGGTGATGATGATTTTTGGAGAAGGTTGGTATTTTCTGAAGCCACAGGCTCCTGCGGAGCATAACCAGGCCTCAAGTGTTACCATCTCCTGCAAGAGAAAGTCGAGATGCTTTTGGATAATATTCAACCCAATTTATAAGGGAAGTATTTAATGAAAGGGTTGGTTAAAAGGTATAAGCAGGATACCCAGGATGTTGACGGAAAGCTGAGGGACCAATTGATAATGGACTATGCGCCGTTGATAAGATTCGTCGCTCAGCGTATTGCGGCAAGGCTGCCATCGAATATTGATATCGATGATTTGATCAGTGCCGGCGTCATTGGACTGATGGATGCAATCGAAAAATATGATCCAAGCAGGGATAATAAATTTAAGACATATGCGGAGTTTAGAATAAGGGGGGCTATTCTGGATGAACTCAGGTCACAGGACTGGGTCCCTCGTTCTGTAAGGGATAAGGCAAAGCGAATCGAGAAGGCATATGTGGAACTGGAGCAGAAATTTGGAAGAACCGTCTCCGATACCGAGCTGTCGGGTGCACTCGGCATCAATCTTGATGAATATTATGAAATGATAGCCAAAGTGAAAGCTGTGACCATTCTATCGATAGATGAACTCTCAGGTTCAAGTCATCACGATAGAAAGAGCCTTATTGAATGCCTTGAAAATGTGATCTCCAAAAATCCATTTACAGACTTGAAAAGCAAGGGAATAAGAGAACTTCTGGTTAAGAACATTGAGGAACTTCCGGAGAAGCAGAAACTGGTCCTTTCCCTTTATTATTATGAGGATTTGAATCTCAAGGAAATTGGAAAGATTTTGGAGGTGACCGAATCCAGGGTAAGTCAGCTTCATACTCAGGCTGTCGAGAGGTTGAGAGCAAAATTGAAACCTCTGCTAGTTGAGTAATGTTCTGGGAATTTAAAAGATTTATTTTTAGAAGAGTTCAGTATCTTGGTAAGAAGTCAGGAGAGTTATATATGAACCTTTTTAAGCCAAATTTAAAGATTTTGATTGTAGATGATTTTCCGACAATGAGACGCATTGTAAAAACATTATTGAAGCAGATAGGTTTTCAGAATTTTGTTGAAGTGGAAGATGGAGTTCAGGCGTTAAAGACCCTTCAGACACATGGCGATTTTGAATTTATCGTGTCTGACTGGAATATGCCAAATATGACGGGACTTGAACTGCTCAAAAGCGTGAGGTCTGATCCCAAACTCAAACATATTCCTTTTTTAATGGTTACTGCAGAGGCTGAAAAAGAGAATATTATAGAGGCGGTTAAAGCCGGTGTGAGCAACTATGTTGTCAAGCCGTTTACCCAGGCGACTTTGAAGGAGAAACTCGAAAGGATTGAAGCGGGATTGAAGAAATCCGGTTAGGCCTTTTGCATCAGAGATGCCAAAAAACCGGATAATCGTTGAATGATTTTATTGAGAAAATGTTTTCCAAATTATTTTAGGGTGGGAGATTCTTATGGACGAGCCCGTTAATAACGATCTTGGCGAAGAAAGCCCGGAGGTAATTGAAACAAACTTTGATGCAGATCTTATCAGAAAGTATCCCAAGTCGAACAGAAGAATTTCGATAGATGTCACACACTATGGAATAGGTCCTGAATCCCTGGATAAGAGTGATATAACCACAAGCCACATCAGTCCTTACGGATTGGAATTCAAGTGCACTGAAGAGTATACTGAGGGGGCTCTTTTAAAAATACATGTGACTCTTCCTGATTACTGGCAAAGGAAACAACAGTTTGTAGAATACAGCCGCGTGGACACCCCGACCAAATTCAAGATGCTGGCAAAGGTCGTCTCTACCGAGAAGATCGGGAAGAAAGGGAAGAAAAATATGGTCCTTTGCAGGACTGTGAACATGGATCAGGTGGATGAGGAAGTCTTAAAGTCTTTTTTACAGGAAGGGTAAAGTGTGAATACTATACTTTTAATCCTGCTGATAATTTTGGATATAACCCTTTTGGCCGTACTGTATCTGCGCAGCAAACCGAAGTATGAAAATCCTGAACTTCTCAGGGAATTTTCAGAAGAGAGGAGGATGCTCAAAGAATTGCACGCCGGCATTAAAGAAGAGCTTGTCTCTGCACAGCAGAAAAGCAGGGAGACCCTGGAAAAGGTCTCCACGCTTGCCGCTGAGATTGATATGGATGTTAAATCGGGAGGGAAGTCTCTCAAAGAGGAACTGAATCAGGTGCTTCAGGAACTTGCAGAGCGGGTGGAACAGCCTATCAAGCAAATAAATCAAAAGCATACGGCGATGGAAAATCTCCTCAGGAGAGTTGACAAGGAAAAGAAACTTCTTATCAAGGCAATTTCAAGGGCGGAAGAACTGTCAAAGTTTTTCAACAAAAATATTCCATATGAAGAGGTTCTCGAGGAACTGACAGATAAGAAATATTCGGATGCAAGACAGCTTCTTTCTCAGGGGCTGCCTCCTTCGGAAATAGCAAAAGAACTTAATATGACGGAAAGTGAAGTGAATATCCTTGCCGCGATGGTATAGATTTTTCCTACCCCTTCTGCAGGTTATCCGCAACAGAGGCAAATGATTCAGCCTCGGCGGATTTTTCAATGGCGGCCTGCTCTTCGGAAGTCACCGGTTTTCTCTCGAAAATATATGAGAAAGCGCCAAGAAGGTTAAGTACCAGCTGGCAAAGAAAAAAGACATTGTAAATATTGGCGCCGTTTGACAAGCCCACCATATTGAAAAGCTGCTCAAACGCCACGTGGCCTACTCCAAATCCCCCTGGTGAAATCGGCAGCGCGGCCGTCAACACTCCTATGGGAAAGACTACGCCAAGGGTCGAAAACAGGGATTTGGCGTGGGACATGTCGGTCATGGTTGTTGCTATTATCACGAAGCAAAGAAAAAAGGCGCATTGGACCATAATGCTCAAAACCAGGCCGTATACGAGATACGAGCTTTTATGATGATACTGTCTCAGAGCCCGGTATATTTTCTGAAGGGTTTTCATCCCCGGTATGTTCATGCTGAAAAATTTTAAAAAGGGGTCCCTGTCATCCTTGAAAGGTATCTTCACAAAAACGTACATAATTATCATTATACAAAGGAAAGCGGCGCATATTCCCACAAGGGGTCTTAAAAGGATATTGCTCCAGATTTCCCTGATATTGAACATCATCAGTGTGAATCCCATCACAAAAAGGCCAAAAAACCCCACAAGCCTGTCGAGCAGGACGGTCATCAGAGCCGGAGTTTTGCCTCTGTTTCTGTTATCTCTTATGACATAGATCACTTTAATCAAATCACCGCCCACGGACCCGGGCATGGCGGTATTGAAAAAGAGTCCTATGAATGTCAGCTTTACAGTCCTTTGCAGGGTGATTTTGTAGTTGGCGCCGGTCAGCAGGAGATACCATCTGATGGATTGAAGAAAAATGACAGCAAAAAGCCATGTAAAAAAAGAAGCCACAATGATCTTTGGCTCTGAGATTATTATGGAGAGCTTGGAAAAATCAAGCTTTCCCGAGGAGAGCATCCACAGGATAAGCAGGAGTGCAAAGCCTATTTTCAGAACATTTTTAATGATGCTTTTTGTTTTGTTATGAACAACCACGTTTAACCCACAGTTAAAAAAATATTAAATATATCCAAGCAATTTGTTTATCAGTAAAAAATATTTAATCTGATAGAATTTAGATTGTTTTTTGAAGCCGGTCCACCTTAAATTTTCACCTTGGGGCCGGACTTATCTCCATAAGGTGGGTGTCAGGCTATAAATAACTGAATATATTAAATAATATACTGCTATGAAAATGACGGGACGCTTATCTGCCAAGCAGTTTTTGCCAGTGATTGGGATTTATGGTCCATATCGCAGTTTCCATAATCAAACATTTCGCAAGGTAGGCAATTTTGATGTCTTAAGACTGATCAATAAAATAATTAAAATTAGATCATGAGGAATTTTTTTTAAAAATTTAATGACAAAGACCTTTCCATGACTGGCCATCATAAAAGAACAGGCGGCATGTTGAGACTTGCCCTTGCGGGCATGCTTTCAGTCCTTTTCTTTTTCGAGAAGGGCCTTGCCGGACCGATATCGGCGGACATTACTGTTATTTCTCCGGAAACAAGAAAGACGGACATAACGTCATTTTCATATTTTCAGACCGCGGAGAAGCTCGCGATTGAAAAGGTCGCTTTCTCAAAGGAGGAGTTTGACTGGAAACACAGGGAAGGTCACACCCTGAATCTCGGCACTTCCTTTGGAAGCGTGTGGTTTCGCTTCGTGCTGAAAAACAAAAGTCCTCTCACCTTTGAAAGGCTTGTACACCTTAACAGCGTATTTCTGGAGGCTGTCGAAGTATTTTTTATCAGGGACGGGAAAATCTTTGCCAGTTATTCTACGGGGACATACAAGCCAAGAAATTCAAGACCGATCGATCACAGGCAGTTCCTGTTTCCGCTTGTCTTTCTACCTTTTGACGAGATTGAAGTGGTCATTATGGAGTCTTCGCTGTTTCCCCGTTTTTCAATGCAGATTTGGGACAAGATCGCATTCCAGGAGCAAGACCAGTACAATCTTCTCTTCTGGGGCGGATTCATTGGACTTATGGCGGTCATGGCTCTTTATAATCTTTTTATATTTTTCTCGCTGGGGGATCTTGCATATTTGTTCTATGTAATGTACGTTCTCGGTTCAATGTCTCACCAGATGTGCCTCAGCGGGTTTATGTATCAGCTGATTGGGGATTTTGTGTGGTCCAAGCAGCTTCTGGCTTTTATTCAGGGCGACACAATCATAGCAGCAATGCTTTTTCTGGCCTTTTTCCTGAAACTCAGGCGTGAGGACAAATGGCTGTTCTTCCCTTTTTGGGGTATATTTTTTGTTACTTTGGTGAGCATGCTTGTGGCTTTTGCAAATTACAGGATTGGGATCGCCATGCTGATATCTACTTTTGCGATCGTCATTCCCTTTGCATTTTTGGCATTTGTCCTCAAGTTGAGAGAGGGAGTCAGGGAGGCAATATATATAATTGTGGGGTGGATCGGTATCCTGACATTTACTATGATCGTGGTTCTGGACAGACTTCATCTTTTCCCATTTAATATTTCGAATATGGAAAATTTTGCGACCCCTATCGGCAGTGCCTGGGAAATGGTCTGCTTTTCCCTCGCTCTTGCCGAAAAGATAAAGATGGAGAGGCGTCAAAAAGAGGAGGCACAGCATCAGGCAATAGAAAATCTGAAAATAGCTGACAGGATAAAGCGGCAGATATTTGCCAATACCTCCCATGAGCTGAGGACGCCTTTAAACGGCATGCTCGGGTTTCTTGATCTCATAAAACGCGGACACTATGGTAAAATAGGTAAAGGCGTCTCAGACCAGATTGCGAAGGTTCAGTCTTTGGCGTTATCTCTCAAGACTCAGGTCAATGCAATTTTGGAACTTGCCAGGTCGGGAGAAAAGCGCCTGACATTGAATTCCTCGAAAATCCTCCTGAACGAAATAGTCGAGGAACTCAGGATTCTTTCGGAGGGATTGAATCTTTCAAATAAAAACAGTGAATTTTCAGTTAGCAAGTCCTGGCCTTCCGAGGATGATCCTGTAATTATAAGTGACCGTGAAAAGCTTTTCATTATCCTGCGCAATATACTGGCCAATGCTTTCAAGTTCCAGGACCCTGAGCGAAAAAACTGTGTCAGGGTTAATTTCGCCTTAAACGACAAAGGGGTGTTTAACGTAACGGTCGAAGATACCGGAATAGGTATTGAGGAAAAAGATCGGGAGAAGGTATTTGAAGAGTTTTTCCAGGTCGACGGCGGAGGACGGCGTCGTTATGAGGGAACGGGCCTTGGGCTATCGATCGTCAGGCGGTATCTTGAAATTATTGGCGGGTGTATTACGCTTGAGTCAAGAGTCGGCATCGGATCGAAATTTGAGCTGTCTGTGCCATCAATAAAGAATCTGAGTGACAATATCCAGCAACTGGAGACTGACAGTGAAAAACCTGCCTGTGAGGTGGATCCTGTAAAAAACAGAGATACAGAACAGGTGGGCATTTCTGTGGAAATTACAGATCCTGAAGATCAGGTGGATCATAGGATTATGCAGAAAATTGATGGAAACAATGCCAAGATACTTGTTATCGACGATCACAGGTACAACTGCGAAGTAATACGCGATATTCTAAAGGATGAGGGTTATGAGGTCGAGATGGCTCTGGGCGGATCCGAGGGCATTGAAAAATTGAAGAGTTATCATCCAAATCTTGTTCTTTTGGATATGATGATGCCGAATTTTTCCGGTGAGGACGTAATAAGGTACATGAAGAATAGCGATGAACTGGCCAGAATACCTGTGATATTTGTGACTGCGCGCAGTTCGGAGGATGACATCATTGTTGGCCTGAAGATGGGAGCGGATGATTATCTTGCAAAGCCGATTATTTCAGAGGAACTTAAGCTTCGTGTAGGAAACCTGCTATCGAGGCTGATGTATGCGAGGACTCAAAGCGAGAAATCCACGATCATTAAAAATATCGCCGTTGCTCAGCAGGTTCAGGAGTCTTACAGCAATATAAATCTGGAAATCCCATCGATCAAAATAGCGGAACATTACTGCCCTGCGGAGAGCGCAGGAGGGGACTGGCGTGCGGTCTTTTATAATAAGCGGACCAAAATAATGGATATTTTCATGTGCGACGTAACCGGGCATGGAATCGCATCGGCGCTTTACACCGTGGCGGCAGGCAGTGCGATTCAAAATTCGGTTACAATTCTTAACGAGATGGCGGAGATAATCATGAGTCCCCTGGACAGGGTGAAGAGGATTGCGGGTTATCTCAATACATCCATAGCGGAGACCTCCCAAAGGCTTGGGAAAATGATGACAGTCGCCTTTATCAGCATAGATCTTGAAAAAGGGTGTGGAGCCTTTTTGAATGCTGGACATCATTTCTGTCTCCTGGGCGGAAACAGTTCTTTCAGACCGATTGTGGTATCAGGCGATCCCATAGGAATGGGAAATGAGCCGAAGTTTGAATCAATTGAGTTTACATTTTCCGAGGGCGATACTCTTTTCCTTTATACTGACGGCCTTCTCCAGAACAAGCGGGAAAACGGAAAAAACTTGAAATACGGCAGGCTCAAGAAGATCCTTGATGACAATCGTGATCCTGAAGAGATAAAGAGGGGTATTCTCGTGGCATTGGATGAATTATGGGGCAGTGGCCCCTGCGAGGATGATTATACATTTATGGCTGTCAAGAAGGTGGCATAAGCATCAGAAGCTCCCGGCGTCATGCTGAACGAAGTGAAGCATCTCTGCTAGTTGTGCTAGATCTTTTGCTACGATCAAGATGACGCCCCCTTGACTATCCTGGTTTTTGCATTTGACCGGGGGCCCCTGCATAAGTATTAAGGGCTAAAAAATCTTCCCTGGATTCAGGATCCCCTTCGGGTCAAGAACGGATTTGATCTTCTTCATCGCATCAATCTCTATTTCGGAACATGTATATTTCAGGTCATTTTTCTTCAGAAGTCCTATACCATGTTCAGCGCTTACGCTCCCGCCATATTTTTGAAGATTCTTATATACAATTTCCTTTGCCTTGTTGACTTCGGAAAAAAACTCGTCCCGGGTGATGTCTGAATTTCCGACATAATTAAAATGAATGTTGCCGTCTCCGATATGGCCGAAAAGAACCAGGGTAACTCTGTTCAGGCAGCTTGTAATTACGGACTCTATCCCGGAGACAAATTCATCAAGGTGTTTTATTGGTACAGAGTGGTAGTTTTTAAGA
>JADFZC010000087.1 GCA_015232735.1 Oligoflexales bacterium
TCCTTGTGCAGCTGGGCGCCTGGTATCAGATCTTCATCACACCGAATCTCATACACCTTGTCCTTGTGTCGTTTGTGGTATCGAGGTCGCTTACCGGACTTGCCGTGGTAAAACTTCCTCTGGCAAAAAGTTCCGGGATAGTCTTCTCTTTTGCGGAGCATGCCGAAAGGCGGATTGTTGTCCCTTTTCTTTCCATATGCACGGCGGCCTGCCTTTTGCTCATGATAGCCATGGCTCCGCCCGCGGGATTTGCCGTTGCTGTCCTTTTGGCATTGTTATCGTTATGGTTTTGGCATATGTCAAGGGACCAGTTCGGGGGTATTACGGGGGACCTTGCGGGGTTTTATCTCGTTCTTTGCGAGACATCGATACTTGTTGTGCTCGGAATAATGGGGAGGGTTGCCGGGTGATTTTCATAGTTGGGGGAAACAGCCAGGGAAAGCTCGATTTCGCGCTCTCACTTCTCGGGATCGGTAAAGATGATGTGTCTGACGGCGGAAGCTGCGATTTTCCATCGGCATTCGAAAAGCCCGTTCTTGATAAGTTGCATCTGCTTGTCGGGCGTCTTGTGAGAAGCGGGGTTGATCCATTGGAGTTTGCCTTGAGAGGAATTTTGGTGAATCCTGGCATAACGGTCATATGCGACGAGATCGGGTCCGGAATTGTGCCTGTCGGAAAAGAGGACAGGCAGCTTCGTGAGACGGTCGGCACCGTGCAGTGCGAGTTAGCCAGAAGGGCAGACCGTGTTTACAGGGTATACTGTTCAATTCCGACTTTGATAAAGGGCGGATGATATGAGGCAGGTTTATCAAAAGATGCATGACCTGTACCTGGTGAGGCATGCCGCCACCCAGGGAAATATCCGCGGCGCCTATGTGGGAAGGACAGACGAGGGGTTGAGCGAAGCTGGGATAAGCGATCTTTTGAGACATATCGGGTTGGGAAGATACGCCGGGGTGGAACATGTCTACGAGAGCCCCATGAGACGATGCGTTGAGACTGGAAGGATGATATACGGGGACACCCCCTCGTCAGTGGTGGAAGGTTTTATCGAATGCGACTTCGGCGTTTTTGACGGGAAGACATACGATGAGCTGAAGGATCTTCCGGAATACGGGCAGTGGCTTGACAGCGGAGGACTGGGAGCGGCTCCTCTGGGTGAAAGCGGATTTTCGGCCAGAAAAAGGTTTTGCAGCGCTTTTGAGAGAACGGTGTCGGAAATATTTGAAAAAAAAATCGAAAAGGCGGCGCTTGTGATACATGGCGGAACAATCATGGCCGTCATGGAGAGGTTTTCAGGGACAGAAAGAGGTTTTTTCAGCTGGCAGGCAAGGTGCTCAGAGGGCTATCACGTGAGGCTTTGCAGGGAAATGTGGATGAAGGACAGAAAGTTTGCAGAGATATTTGAATTATAGTTTTATACAGCTTAAAAAGCTGTAAAGGCGGGTCATTTGGTTGATGTTTTTGCGGTAATTACAGGATATGCGCTCGATATCGTTGCGGGTGATCCTCAAAATATCCCTCATCCCGTGAGGATGATGGGAAGCGTCATATCCCGGGGCGAGAGATTTTTACGAAGATTTGGCTGCGGGACTAAAGCGGGCCAGCTTGTTTCGGGGGCGGTTCTTACGGTATTTGTTTCCGGGATTTCGTATATGGCTTCGTTTCTTGTTCTTGTTTTTCTTGAGAGGGCAAGTCACCTGGCCGCATTTTTGGCACAGTCGTTTATGTGCTATCAGCTTCTCGCGACAAAATCGCTGAGGGACGAGAGCATGAAGGTTTATCTTGCCCTTGAAAAGGGCGATCTTTCTGCGGCGAGAAGGGCGCTGTCTCGGATTGTGGGAAGGGACACGGAAAACCTCGATGAAACCGGGATATCGAGAGCCGCTATAGAGACGGTTGCCGAAAATACGACCGACGGGGTGATAGCGCCACTTTTTTACATGATAATCGGGGGGGCTCCTCTCGGTTTTTTTTACAAAGCCGTGAGCACGCTGGATTCCATGATAGGATATAAAAACGAAAAATATTTGTATTTCGGACGATTTGCCGCCAGGCTTGACGATGTTCTCAACTACGTTCCGGCAAGAATATCGGCCTTTTTGATGATAATTTCCTCCTTTCTTGCGGGATATGATGCAAAAAATGCCATAAGAGTGTATTTGAGGGACAGGGGAAACCACCAGAGTCCGAACTCGGCGCACACCGAGGCCGTGTGCGCGGGCGCACTGAATATCCAGCTTGCCGGAGACAGCTTTTATTTTGGAAAACTTGTGAGGAAGAAGACAATAGGCGACCATGGCAGGGATGTGGAAAGGGATGACATCAGAAGGTCCCACGCGCTTCTTTACGCCACATCGTTTCTTGGAGCGGTCATGGGGGCGGGGATTTGTGCAGTTGTGAGGTTTATGGCATGAGATCAATGTATGAATATCTTCACGGAGGCGACATATATTCGGCGCGCAGGATGACGGGCGGTCAGGAAATTATCGATTTTTCCTCCAATATCAATCCTGCGGGACTTTCCGACAGGGCGCTGGACGCAATTTCCCATGCGGCCCGCCTGTGCTCAAGATATCCCGATCCGTTTTGCAGGGATTTGACCTCTGCAATATCGGAGTATGAGAAGGTGGACAAAAGCTGGATATTCTGCTCGAACGGGGCATCGGAAATCATATTCAGGCTTGCTCTGGCCTTCAAACCCAAAAAGGCACTGATTCTGGCACCGACGTTTTCCGATTACGGGAGGGCCCTCGGGACGGTGGACTGCAAGGTTGTGAGATATGGTCTAAAGGCTGAAAACGGCTACATGGTGGGCAGTGATTTTCTGGAAAAAATTGAAGAGGACATAGATATGATTTTCCTCTGCAATCCAAATAATCCTACGGGAGAGCTGACCTCAGGCGATTTTATTGGCCGGATTCTGGAAAGATGCCGTGGCTCGGGCGCCATAGTGGTGGCCGACGAGTGTTTCATCGATTTTGTGGATGACCCTTCGGTTTTTTCAGCCCGGAAATATCTGAACGCCTGGGACAGCCTTGTAATACTGAAGGCGTTTACAAAGCTGTTTGCAATGCCGGGGATAAGGCTCGGCTATGCGATGACGTCAAGCACGGGTATCATTGACAGGTTGAGGGCGAGCGGTCAGGATTGGGCGGTCTCGGTGATAGCCGAGGCGGCCGGCATGGCGGTTTTGGGCGACAGGGAATACCTGCCGAGGACAAGGCAGCTGGTAAGGGAGGAAAGATGTTTTCTCAGAAGTGAAATCGAAAAACTTGGTTTCAAGGTGTACGGTTCCAGGGCGAACTATATATTCTTCAGGGCCTTTGGCATGAATGATCTTGACGGCAGGCTTTTAAGGCGGGGGATATTGATCCGTTCATGCTCGAATTATCACGGGCTTGATGGAACGTATTACAGGGTTGCCGTGAGGACACGCGCAGAGAATATGAGACTGATTGAAGAGTTCAGGAACATTTTAACATGAAAAAAGCGATGCTTGTGGTGATTGACGGACTTCACGATGAGGGAATTGAGATTCTCGGGGGGAGAAGTTCGTTTGAATATGCATTTCACCCAAATATCGACGCTCTTGCGCGCGGAGGTGAAAGGGGTTTTCTTGCCCCGTCCTCCAATGAAACCTCGCCCGAGAGCATGTCATCAATTTTATCGCTGCTTGGGGTGAGGCGCGATCATTTCCCTTCGGGAAGGGCGGCTTTTGAGCTTGTTTCTCACGGATATGGGCTTAAAGATGATGAAGTGGTGATGAGATGCAACCTGGTCGCTGAAGACAGCATGGGAAGGCTCAAATCATTCAACGGGGGCGGCCTTTCAAAATGCCGCCTGAAAAGAACTGGTGAAATATTATCCGGCTCCCGCGGCATCAGGTTCATACACCTTTCAGGGTACAGAAATCTGATTGTCATGAACAGGCGGCTGCTGAACGGATGCAGCCGCTTTCCGGCCCCTCCGCATGAGTCTGTCGGGGAAAACCTCGATGGACTTCTGTCCGGAATATTTTCCTCGTCGCCGGGACTGAGGGATTTTGCGGAAATGGCGTCGCGGGCCATATCGGTTTTTGGAGATGAGGATACGAGATACCGTCTCTATCCATGGGGAATGTCGGAAAGGGCTGAGGTCCCGTCGTTTGAAAACATGTATGGGAAAAGGGGTGCCGCCGTCTGCGCGGCGGAAATAGCAAGGGGGATAGCCCTGTCGCTTGGCATGTCCGTTCCAGGACTTGACGGGATCACGTCCGACACCGACACTGACCTTTCGGCAAAGGCCAGGGCGGCCCTGAGCCTCCTTTCGGACCATGATTTCGTGCTTGTCCACATAAACGGGACTGACGAGGTCTCCCACAGGAGGGACGTCATGGGCAAGGTGAAGTTCATAGAAAAAATCGATGATGAATTTGCGGGGGCGCTTGTCGACGGCCCCTTAGGGGGCGTTAATATCATGTTCTGTTCGGACCATGCGACAAGTCCTATTAGCGGAAGGCATCTCGGGATTCCGGTTCCATATGTCATTTGCCGAGCGATGGAAAATGGAGGAGCTGAGGCTTTGGAAACTTCCGTGAACAGGATTGCCGTTCCGGAATATTTGATGAGGATTTGATTATGGCAAAATCGATAATGATTCAGGGCACCATGTCGAGCGCCGGCAAAAGCCTCATCACAGCCGGACTCTGCAGGATCTTCAGGCAGGACGGAATAAGGGTGGCGCCCTTCAAGTCGCAGAACATGGCGCTTAATTCGTACATAACATCCGAAGGGCTTGAGATGGGGAGGGCACAGGTTGTTCAGGCCGAGGCAGCTGGAATAGAGCCGAGCGTGCGCATGAATCCGATACTCCTGAAGCCCACGAGCGACAGAGGTTCCCAGGTCATATTGAACGGCGAAGTCATCGGAAACATGACGGCGGCGGAATATTTTGCCGCCAAGAGGAAGCTGATCCCCGACATAATGCAGGCATACAGGTCTCTTGAGAATGAATATGATCTGATAGTCATCGAGGGGGCCGGAAGCCCGGTGGAAATAAACCTGAAGGATGACGACATAGTGAATATGGGAATGGCGAGGATGGCGGGGGCTCCCGTTCTTCTCATCGCCGATATCGACAGGGGCGGGGTTTTCGCCTCGATCTACGGGACGGTCATGCTGCTTGACGATGAGGAGAGAGGTCATCTCAAGGGAACTGTCATAAACAAGTTCAGAGGGGATATTGAGGTTCTGAGGCCGGGGCTTGGGATGATTGAGGAAAAGGCTTCCTTGAAGGTCCTTGGAGTTGTCCCCTATCTGAAAATCGATATCGAGGATGAGGACAGCCTTTCCGACAGGATGAAAAGGGAGAGGGCCTTTGGAAAGGTTGACATCGCAGTCATAAGAACCCCCAGGATATCCAATTTTACAGATTTCAACGTGTTCGAACTGATTCCATATGTCACTCTCAGGTATGTGGAAACCCTTGGTCAGCTCGGCACTCCGGATATGATAATTCTGCCCGGCTCAAAGAACACGATGGGTGATCTAATCTGGCTGAGACAGTGCGGGCTTGAGGAGGCGATAAGGAAAAAAGCCCGTGAGGGTGTCGCGCTGTTCGGGATTTGCGGAGGATACCAGATGCTCGGCATGAGGCTTGAAGATCCATATGGCACTGAATACGGCGGAGCGATGGAGGGGATGGGACTTCTTCCCATAAAGACTGTTTTCGCACGGGAGAAGGTAAGAAGGCAGGTCAAAGGCAGATTCAGCATGAATCCGGGTCATTTTTCCAGACTTGCCGGCATGTCTTTCAGCGGATACGAGATTCATATGGGGATTTCAGACGGAAACAGCAGGCGTCCGCTGACGGAAATACTTGATGCAGGAGTGGACCAGAGTGAGCGTGAGGATGGCTGCGTGGATGGAAATGTGATGGGAACGTACGTTCACGGAATTTTTGATGAGGACGGCGTGGCCGAGGCCGTGGCATCCTCGCTGATGGAGGGAAAGGGGCTTGCTGCAGTAAATCCTCCGGCAGGGGCAAGTTACAGGAAGCACAAGGAGAGCCAGTTCGATATCCTTGCTTCAGCCTTGAGAGAAAGTATCGATATTAACGCTGTGTACGACATAATTGAACGCGGCCTTTAAAGGAGCTAATGTATAATTTATGGATCTTATCAACGGGAATCTTTTGCCTGAGGAAATAGAGAGACTGAGCTTTGAGATAATATCGAGGGAGCTTGGAGAAAGAAAAATCGATGAGGACAAGGCCGGCATTGTAAAACGCGTGATCCATGCCTCGGCCGATTTTGACTATGCCGACACGCTCTGTTTTTCGGAAAACGTCGTGGAAAAGGCTCTTTCTTCCATCAGGGGCGGCGCCTCCATTGTGACTGACACGAAAATGGCAAGGGCTGGAATAAATGCGGGAAGGCTGGCCTTTTTCGGGGGAAGCATCCACTGCTTCATTTCAGATGAGGATGTGGCTGAAAGGGCGAGATTTGAAAAGACGACAAGGTCTGCTGTCAGCATGGAAAAGGCGCTTGGCCTTGTCGATACCCCCCTGATATTCGCGATAGGAAACGCCCCTACGGCGCTTATCAGGCTCTCGGCCCTGATCAGGGAGGGAAGGCTCAGCCCCGACCTGATAGTGGCGGCAGCCGTGGGTTTTGTAAATGTCGTCGAGGCCAAGGAGATGGTTATGGCGCTGGATGTGCCTTATATCGTAACAAGAGGCAGAAAGGGCGGAAGCAACATAGCGGCAGCAATATGCAATGCGTTGATATACATGTGTTAACATTCTTATCAAACATCAATAAAAGTCGCGACGACAACCGGCCTTTTTGATGTGTTTTTCAAAAGGTATTCTGAGAGTTTTTTTTCAATTTCGCCTTTCAGTTCCTCCATTTTTATTCTTGGCTTTTGGTGCTCCCATCTTTCCATGATCGCACGGACTCTCTTTTTGGCTTCATTGGCAGTGTGTTTCGAATCCTTTGAGGAGAGAAATCCGCATGTGACGACATCGGGCAATTTCTTCAGGTGTCCCGTACCTGCTGAAAGTGTGATGATGATATTAAAGAAGCCGCTTTGGGCCAAAAGCTGCCTCTCTTTAATCACGGATGTCTGAAGTTCTCCGACCCTTCCGCCGTCGACAATCATCATCTCCGCCTCAACTTTCTCTTTTCTTACGAACATCTTTCCGTCAATAAAATCGATGATGGTGCCGTTTTCTGCGATAACGATATTCTCACGAGGAAATCCGGCGAGGGAAATGGCCTCGGCATGGGAATGGGTCATCGAGCGGTAGCCATATCCCGGCATGAAGTATTTTGGACGAATCTGCTGGTTAATCCATATGAGTTCACCCGCGTTGCCATGTCCTGTTGAATGAATGTCGCTTGTCCTGTAGTGCATGATGCTCAGCTCCGAAATAAAGAGAAGGTCCTTGAGAGCCTGGACAGCACTCTCATTTCCAGGAATTACAGATGAAGAGAATAGAATCGTGTCACTTTTATTCAGTTTTATGTCGTTATGCTTGTCCATGGCAATCCGGTTGAGGGATGCAAACTCCTCTCCCTGTGCCCCGGTGGCAAGAATCAGAATCTTTCCCGGGGGATATAGGCTGATATCCTTCGCATCGATAATAAGATTCTTCGGAAGATCGAAAAGTCCGACCTTCTCGGCGATCTCAAGATTTGAACGAATGCTGCGCCCCTCAAGCACGACTTTTTTGCCGCATTCCTTTGCGACATTTATGATTTTGATCATCCTTGTAATCTGTGAGGCGAAAGTGCTTATAATAAGCCGGCCTTCGGATTTTCGAATAATCTGTGCGATGTTTTCCTGAACCTCACGCTCGGTTATCGAAAAGCCCGGTTTTTCGGCATTCGTGGAGTCGGCAATAAAAAACAGATTGTTTTCCTGCCCCAGCCGGGAGAAACATTTTTTTTCCTCATCCGTAGGTATGCCTCCGTCATGATCCAGCTTTAGATCTCCTGATATAATTATATTTCCCTGGGGAGTTTCGATCTTGACTCCCATTGCATCGGGGATGGAGTGGGTGACCGCGAAGGTTGAAATGAAGGTGTGACCAACCTTGAAACGGGCATCCGGCTCAACTACATGGATTCTCAACTTTGGTTTGCCGGGAAACTCCTCCTGCCTTTTTTCAATAATTGAGGCCGAGAGCTTTCTTGTAAAAATGGGCGGGTTACCTATCCTTTCCATGATAAAAGGTATTCCGCCTATGTGATCCAGGTGTGCATGGGTGATAAAAACGCCCTTGATCCGGTTCTTCCTGGATTCAAGGTATTTTGTGTTTGGCAAAATATAATCAACACCCGGAGTCATGTTATCCGTTGAAAACTCAAAACCCACATCAGTCAGGAAGATGTCATCACCAACCTCGATGATTATCATGTTGCGGCCGACCTCTTCAACCCCGCCAATGGGAATCACTCTCACCCGGTTCTTTTGTGATTTGGATTTTTGTTTTCTCCTCGGCCGCGACATTTTCTTTTGCGGAGCCCCGGGAATATGGGGTGATTTTTGAACCTCCTTTTCTGTTTTTTGTGCATGATGACTCTTTTGAATTGTTTTGCCATCCGCGTCAGATTTGGTTTTTTTCCTGAATCTCGATTTGCGATGAGGTCTTTTTTTCCCTGGGCCAGGTGCCTTTTTATTTGATTCATCCTGAAACTTCGCGGTCATATCGTCCTTTATTTCTTTTGTCATGAGTTTACAACTGTCTGATGCAATTTATTAGTACATGTCGTCTGGTAACTCCGGATCTGAAAATATGTCGACAGGTCAGTTTTATTTTATGCCGGACATTCATAAAACTCAAATTATATCCAATCAAATCGAAAATGCGATAAATTTAATCTGATACCTGCCTGCTCATCAAGTTTAAGGAAACCTCGTCCTTCAGGCCCG
>JADFZC010000088.1 GCA_015232735.1 Oligoflexales bacterium
CAAATAAGGCTGGTCATCGTGAACTCGTGACAATTTGGCGGGAAGAGATTCATTTCAATGTTCTGTCATAAAGCTCATCATATCGAGGATACTTGTATTGATGTTAATAAAGAATGAATTCAAAAACAGTTGGTGTTTCCCAGTCTTGTTCATATTTTCAACTCTCCTGTTTTTCTTCTTGCCATCTCCGTCCGTTTGGGCGGGACAAAGGAATATCCCATTGGACCTCAGTGCTATCGATTTCGATAAGGAAATATTTGCGCTTAAGGGGCCATGGGAGTTTTACTGGAAGAAGCTTGTTACGACAGCAACGACGGCTATTCAACCATCTGCAACTGTGGACGTTGGGAAGTTTTGGATGGGGACACCCCTCAAAGAGGGAGGAAATGCCGGAAGCTTCGGATATGCAACATATCGAATTGAATTCACCGGACTTTCTCCGAGACCTGGGGGATACGAGATCGGACTTCCGTGGGCTAACAATCTTCACAAAATGATTCTGCTCCGTAGCGATGGCCTCGGTCCCATCCTGCAGGGAGGAGTCGACTTCGATCCGGCAGATCAAACAGAGAGGATCGACTGGCGCACTACGTTCTTAACCTTTCATCCTCAAAAAGAGGTGACTTATACGTTGATAATTCAGGTATCCAATTACGCTCTGGGCTTCGCTGGGCTTTATGCCATACCTGCGATTGGCGCAAGCGGAAAGGTATCGCGTTTCTACCTTTTTGAAGGCTTGGTACATGTTGCTGCGTGTGGTGTCATGATTGCCATCGGCATTTATTGCTTTATGATGTGGTATCGAAGGCATCAGGATCGTCTCGCGCTAATGATATCGGGAATAGCCTTTTTGGTTTTGGTTCGAATCATCAGTACAGCCCATTTTATTATCAATCTTTTTCCAGTTGAGCATCATGCAATATTGCATAGACTGCAGGTCATTTGTATACCTGGTATCTTTATGCTTTATTCGTTATTTATCCTGAGTACCTTGTCAGTTAGCTTGAACAGTTTGATACTAAAGACATATGTTTTTTCAGGAATGGCGTTGATGGCGCTTCCAGTTTTCTCGCCAATAGGTTGGCCTACATTTATCCTTCCTATATATCATGTCTACATAGTGGGTTCGAGTGCCGGGTATGTGATCCTGATTAGTCTTGGGATATGGCGCCGACAAAGAGGAATATTCCACATTTTCGCTGGTTGCAGCGTGGTTTTGGTAGGTGTGGCGTTCGAAATGTTGAGGTTGTATGAATTAATTTCATCGCAAATAACCAGTACAGCTCCAATCGCAATATCTTTTTTCATGATTATGCATTCGCAAATAATTGCGAAATATGCGGCTGATGATCATTCGAAAGCAGAATACCTCAGTAAAAACCTTGGTCAGGAAGTCGTGCGACAGACTCAAATGCTCCAGGAACAGAAGAACCAGCTTGAGCATGATCATACCGCTCTGCGTTCCCTCGACCAACAGAAAACCCGTTTCTTTCAGAATATTTCGCATGAACTGCGAACACCGTTGACATTGATCATGAACACGCTGGAACAAATGTTGAAAAGCGCGCCTGATGAAAAAAGAATCGAGACAGCCAACAAAAACGCCAAACGCCTCTACCGCCTTGTCAACGAACTTCTTGATTTCCAGCGTATCGAATCCACCAAAAAAGAGCTCCATCTTTCTCCAATCAACCTCGTTAATTTCATCCGTACCTGCTCTGATTACTTCTCAGCTGCAGCCGCCGCCAAAAAGATCAAGGTCAAAACCAATATCAACGGTCACCCCCTGGAGGCTATTACTGATAAAGATAAAGTGATCATCAAAGGCGAGATTGACGCGCTGGAGAAAATCACCTTTAACTATCTGTCAAACGCTATGAAGTTCTCCCCTTTTGGCAGTATTGTTGAATTAGGTGTGATGTCTCAGATATTCAACTCCACTTTGGTCCCACATACCTGGACCCAGCAAGTTCAAAAATCTTTAATCTAAAAATTTGAATGAGTCAAGCCCATCCATGGTAATTCGTCCAGAAAGCCTGTAACTCTTCCCTCTAAAACAAACAATTTCCGCATGATCAAATAATCTGTCGATTGCTGCCGATGCCAAAACCGGCTCGGGGAATATTCTTCCCCATTCGGGAACATCTCTATTTGAAGTGAGTATAAGGGAACATGAATTTTTTCTTCGATCCAAAAGGTCAAAGACCTCTTCAGCAATTTCCCTCGTCATGGAGACGACGCCCCAATCATCGAGTATCCAAAGGTCCTTGCTTAACATTCTTTTAAAAAGAAGATCAAGCCTTCCCATTCTTTTGCTGATTTCAATCTTTTCGGCTAACCTCTTCATGCTGCTGCAAAATACCTTATATTCCTGGGCGATGGCTCTAAGCCCAATAGCAAGAGCCAAATGTGTCTTTCCCGTTCCTGTTTTTCCTAAAAAAAGAACGATCCTTTTCTCTCTTATAAAATTGAGGGACGCTATAGATTCTATCCGTATGCGGTCGATGTCGGGATTAAAATCCCAGTCAAACTCCTCAAGAGATGTCCTTTCCGGAAAGCAAGCCTGTTTTATTCTTGATTCCAGGCGTTTTGCCTTTCTTGAATCAATTTCATTCTGAAGGACTTCAATAAGCCAATCGAGGGAAACGGCTTTTTTAATTTTTGCTAGTGAATCCGGCAAGTCCAGTGCTGCCTGATGCATCTTTAACTGGCGAAGTTGTTCGCTGACAATTTCTACACTCATTTAAAATCTCCTTAATGAATATTAACTAAGCGGGCATATTCCTGAATATCCCTTACGAATACATTGGTTTCTCTTCTGATTTTATCTTCCAGAGGTTCGAGTGGAATCTCTCCAGTCAAAACTTCCTCTTTTTTATTGCAGATCCCAAGCTCAAGAAGCTTTAGCATAAATTGATAGCTATATTTCCCATTTTCGATAGCTATTTTCGCAGCTTCTTCAATTTGTTTGCAGGACCATGATTTTTCGAGAGAGAGAATCCCCCAAACCTTTCTGAAATCGATGACGCCACAGCCTGTCCCAAGGATCTTTGTAATAAACTGTTCCGTATAGGGACCGATCTGGCTGGCCTTGTCTCTATAAACAGAGTGATTATCCATAGATTTTTCCCAGGGATGAAGATGATGGGGTTTTGTCGATTTTGATAATGATCTCTCTGTAACTCTTTTATGTGTTTCAATAAGTTTTCCCTGAAGATAAATAGCTATCGTTTCATGTGTACCTAAAACTTGAACCTCTTTTCCTACAAATTTTTCATCAACTGAATAATACTTGTTTTCAAATCTTATATGACTGTCTTTCCTTACCTTGCTTTCTCCATAGCTAAATTCTGTGTAGGACAGCGAGGGAAGCTCCTTCAAAAACGAGGATTCCTCTTCTATAAGCCTGTCAATTGGTCTTTCGAGGGTTGTGCCGTGTTTTCTTTCATTGGCAAGGGCGATCTTTCGATTTATTCTTTCTTGGGCGATTTCAATTCCTTGCCAATCATCCTGATATACTTCATAGAGACGCCTTATGTATGGCATCTGCCTTTCAATTTTACCTTTCAAATCAGGCCGGGCTGGAGGCAGGCATTCGGGAAAAAAACCATAATGCTCGCTGAATTTAATAAATGCCGGGTTTAGAATTGGTTCATATATGTCAGCTTTTAGAGAAAAGCATTTTGGATTATCGGAAGTTATCCTCTCGGGCACTCCACCGATCTCCTTTAACATACTCTCAATCGCAAGGAGGGTGGATTTTACATCGTTACTCCAAACGAGCCTTACCATGAGATATCGGGAATATCCAAGGACGCCGACAAATGCCCAAAGGGTTTTCTTTTTTCCAGTTTCCTCATCTATGACATCGATCAGTTTTCCCCAATCAATAATCAGAGCCTCTCCTGGCCTATGGACGATCTCTTGGCGAGTCTTACTTCTTTCATGTTTTCCAATCTTATATAAATCCTTTTTAAATAAGAATCTGTAGAATGAGGATTTGGCTACCTCAATCGGCAGCTCTTCGAATATTGAAATGGGACGCCATCCAGCACGAAGTCTTTCCTTGATCCACTCTTCGTGAGGGGCAAGGGTCGTACAAATAGGCGCTTCCTTGAGGTGCCTCTTATCGACTGGATCAGGAAAGAGTAGTTCTGGCCACTTGGGAAGAGGTCGGCCATAAAAATAACCGGCATCTTCCGCCTGCCGACGGACACGCCTAATTCTTGCCTTTCCAATATGAAGCTCCCCAGCAATTTGGTTGACTCCCTTGCCAGAAAGGAGTGACATTAATATTTGTCTGTCCACGTACCGTCTCCTATGAAGCTTGGTCATCATCATGGCCATCATGTCCTTTTTTTTAATGTTTATGACATGATATCAGATGATTAAGTGGAGCCGGATATGTGAGAATGACAAAATAGGTTCAGCCAATTGCGGCTGAGCCTATTATTTAGTCAGGTGGAGCTGGTTATGTGAGAATAACGTGTGCCGTAGAGTAGAAAGGAGAATACAATATGTAATAATTCTTGAAGCTTAAGCTGTGCGGGCGATGGTGGTAGGCCCACCGGAATCTATTTACAGGAATCGGTTCCAAACAACTCTATGCTGCTGTACTCGAAAGGGAAAGGTGGTGAACGATAGAGAAAAGGCATCAACAAGGTGTCATGTAGGAGCAAGAGAGACGAACGAAAGTGAATCACCTAAGGCGTCGTTACACATTAAAGGGATGTCAAAACCAGAGGCCGTTATTTCTTCTGGGATGAATTTGGTGGAAACCTGTTTACTGACCAAATGGCATTCGGCGTAGAGGTGGCGTGAATCTTGTTCGGGCGCTCGCATGGAACTACGGGAACTATTACTTGGATGATAACCGAGGAGTCACAAGGTGCAACAACACCAAGGATCAGAGTAGGAAAGCCAAGTAATGGGGCGGATCTGCTTGTATTAGCGATGAAGTCTCTGTAATGGAGATGGAGCAAAGGGGCAGAGTTAACACAGGTGGGTTTGTGATCAACTTGAAGAAAGGAGGAGTCGTGAATACCACTAAACCGTTTGACATTCCAAGACAGCTGTTTAGAGATGCTTGGAGACTTGTCAAAGCCAATAAAGGCTCAGCTGGAGTTGATGGTCAAAGCATTGAAGATTTTGAAATGCACATCAATGGTAACTTGTACAAGATTTGGAATCGCATGTCGTCTGGGACATATTTCCCACCGCCAGTTAAAGGGGTAGAGATCCCTAAGAAATCAGGTGGTGCAAGGTTATTGGGAGTGCCCTCAATCTCTGATCGGTTAGCGCAGACTGTTGTGAAGCTTTACTTCGAACCTATTGTAGAGAAGATTTTTCTTGAAGACTCATATGGATATCGTCCTGACAAGTCAGCACATGATGCTATTGAAGTGACAAGGAAAAGATGTTGGCAATATGGTTACCTGCTGGAGTTTGATATTGTAAAACTGTTTGATGAAATACAGCATTCTCTGCTGATGAAAGCTATCAAACAGCATACTGATTGCAAATGGGTTATTCTTTACATCGAAAGATGGTTAAAGGCACCGTTTGAAATGCCTGATGGAACAATAGTAGAACGCAAAATGGGTACACCACAAGGTGGCGTAATTTCACCAGTCCTGAGCAATCTATTCCTACACTACGCCTTTGATGTCTGGATGAAAAAGACATTTCCTAATCTACCTTGGGCAAGGTATGCAGATGATGCAATTGTGCATTGTAACTCATACAATGAAGCTATTAGTCTGAAGAAAGCGCTTGAGCAGAGAATGGAAGAATGTGGTTTAAAACTTCATCCAAGCAAAACAAGAATAGTATACTGTAGAATAAATAAAGGCCAAAGGATTCCTAGCGAAGTTGGAAAAGATTTCACCTTTCTGGGATTCTGTTTCAGAGCGAGAGGAGCCACAAACAAAACAACGGGAAAAGTCTTTACTGGATTCCTACCAGCCGTTAGCAAAGAGAGTCTTAAAAGAATGCGTGAGGTAATTAGAGACGAAATTAAGTTAGAGAGTTATCTGTATATATCGTTAGAGGATCTGGCAAAACGGATCAATCCAATTGTCAGAGGATGGATACAATACTACGGGGCTTGCTATCGTACAGCACTCTATCCTATGGCATACTATCTCAACGAAAGACTCGTAAGGTGGCTAGGAAGAAAGCATAATGGAAGGCGACACAAGAGGACGCTGAATTATAAAACCCTTGGGAAAGTGTGTAGAAGCAATCCAAAACTATTTGAACATTGGCAACTAGTTCCGGTGCGTTAACAAGAGCGTCGTAAATCGAGAGGTTTATGCGGCGTTCCGTGAGAAACTGAGGGTGAAACTCCCTCGGTTTACTCGACCCCTCCGCAAGTGGAGCTGATTATCTGGGACAGAACAATTTCAACATCGTAGTTATCCTAGCTTAGATAAAAACTAATAAAGCAGGGATGAATCATGGATGGTAGAATTTTGTCCACAGTAAAACTTGATCGGCTATTAGATTATTTATTACATCAATTTGATAACTATCCGTATCATGAAGATAAAGATCCTAAATATTTCGAACGCCTTATAAATGAGTTTCCAAGCATCGATATTGAAGACGAGTTAAAGCAATTTCATGCTTGGACTTTGGACCAATCAGAGGAAAAGAAGATTCATTATCGAAGTCGTTTTCGCAATATGTTATAGGAACGACGATTCTAGATGCGAACATACCAGTTAGAAAGTACTCTGACACCTACCATGCTCGCTGGGGTATCGAAGAGATGTACAAAACAACCAAAACCATGTTGAATGCAGAATATTTGCGATCAAAGAATGAGAATGGTGTATTGCAGGAAATATATGCCAATTTCACCCTTCAGAGCATGACAAGAATCATTGCAAATAGCGTAGACAATCAGATTAATCACTGTAAAATATTGGCTGACCCAGCAGATAAAGGATATAAACTGAATCTTCGGGTCAACTTCTCGAATATAATTCAAACTGTCCAAAGAAAAATAAGCGGATTGTTTGCTTTCTCGCAAAAAACAATTAAAAAAACAATCGAAACGATATTTAAAACAACATCCAGAGTATATCAGGCATCGAGACCGGGGAGAAGCTTTCCAAGAATTTCCATGCGCCCAACCAAGCGCTTGAGAGCGGCCTGAAAAATCAGCGATTGAACGCGATCCACTAACCGAATGGGGTCAATGCTTAACCGAATGCCATTGTCGGCATCATCCCCCGAGTATTCCAACGGTGGCAACAATTACATAACAAGCGTTGCCGTCAAAAAAGCTGCTGGCTTTACATATCGCAAAAGTGGAGAAAGAGGAACCAAAGAAGAAGCGGAAGGTGATAAATCCACCGAATATGAAACGGCATTCAAAGATTCGGTAAAAAAATTCCTGATCGGTTTCGCAGTAACGGAAGGAACAAAAGTAACCCGCAATGTGATTCAGGGTGAAATGAATGTTACTCCCAATCAGTTCAAGCTCAACTCAACCTATTGGGTGGACTACAGTGGAAATGAGGGGTACTCCGTTAGAGTCTATCTAGATGGCAACACGGCAACAAACCTCTTTAAACTCAAACTTACAAGGCTTACAGGCACAATGGGAACATCCATTGGCGGATACGGTTACGCCAAGGGTGACGGCAAATATTTCATATTCTATGTCAAGCAGTCCGGCAACTCAAGCACCGGCGCATACTATTGTTTCGAATCCGACACAACCCTGGCAGAGGTCCAGGCGATGTTTGCCTCTGCTCCTGACGGTTCAGCGACCGTACCGACAAATTGCACCGATTTGGCAGCCGGTCTGCCCGCCGCTGACACCTTGTATGATCCCAACCCGACCACATCTACAAACGTTCCCAATGCTGCCTCCGATTTTACAGGCAAAGGGACATACGGAATCGGTATCAACTAATATTTGATCTTATGAATCTTCCATAGGTCCGCGACATAAAAACATCGCGGACCGGAATCCTTATTTTTTCTCTTTTCCATCCAGAAGTCCTCAAAACAATTTAATTTGACAACATCCGATAACATTGTAAAATTCAAAAGACTATTTAAACCATTGAAGCAGGAAACATCATGAATGCACCATTTATTGAACAGCGCCAATACCTCATAAACGGAGAACTCCTGACATGGAACGGACCTGTGCAAAACGTCATGGCACCAATTCCCTCACCTTCAGGAGATTCACTCAGCCATATCGGATTTTATCCTCTATTGACCAGGAGCGAAGCCTTTCGCGCACTTGAAGCCGCCGAAGGCGCCTACAGCGATGGTCGGGGCATGTGGGCCACACTCTCTCCCGAAAAACGAATCTCGCATATGGAACATTTCGTCAGGATCATGAGGACCAAACGCGAGGAGATCGTGCAGCTTCTAATGTGGGAAATCGCAAAAAACAGTGCCGACGCCCAAAAGGAATTCGATCGCACCGTAGAGTATATCATAGATACAATCGAGGCACTGAAAGATCTGGACAGGGTATCGTCAAGGTTTACGATCGCTGGCGGAATAATCGGACAGGTTCGACGTGCCCCACTTGGAGTTGTGCTTTGCATGGGACCATATAATTATCCGCTCAATGAAACCTTTACAACCCTCATACCAGCGCTAATCATGGGTAATTCCGTTATTTTCAAACCACCACGTCTTGGTGTCCTTCTTCACAGGCCACTTTTGGAGGCCTTCCAAGAGGCCTTTCCTCCAGGCGTCGTAAACACCGTTTATGGAGATGGTCAGGAGGTTATCGCGCCTCTTATGGAAACTGGACGCATCCACCACCTTGCTTTTATCGGATCGAGCAGGGTTGCCGACATACTCAAGCACCGCCATCCGAAACCACACAGATTACGATGCGTACTCGGACTC
>JADFZC010000089.1 GCA_015232735.1 Oligoflexales bacterium
GGTATTCGAGGGCATCCTGTGCGCCGCCAGGGAGACCACCGGCATTTACACCCGTGTAAGCCATTTTATTCCATGGATAAAAGAAAAGCTGAATCTGATTAAGAGTGTGCAGACAAATCTCCCGTTGCAGGAACTTGTCGAACACGAATGCTACGATGCGGTTTGGACACAGGTAAAAAGCCAGGACGTGAAGACCTCTTACCGGTTTCAGCGCGCAGGTGCCCTCGCCATCACGAAACAGGAATATGAAACACTGAAACTTTTGCCTTCCTTTGGTACATGCGACCTTGGCAAATACGGTCTCAAGGCGACATTTATCCAGCAAGCGGCGGCGGAAAAAATCAATCCCATGGCGTTGATCGACGATGGCAGGGGAAAGTGGATCAAGGTGCCTTACAGGCTGGCATTTGAATACAAGGTTCCGGCTGCTTCAAATTCGCATTCGTATCCAAAAGTGCAGTACACTCAGGAAACCCAGACAGTCGCAATAACCAATACCTTACGTGATCAGATAGTCACGTGGCAAATAAGCTGTCCCTTCGCTTTCTCTTTACGCGATCAGGATGGACGTTCCTATAAAAGTTCCGAAAGCTATCCAGGGGGGCGCAACTTTGTTGTGTTTCGATATCCTGAAAGTAACAAAGCTGTTATAGATCCGGGGACCACCGTGAAATTTGTCATGGGCGCGGATCAGATGGTGGATCAGCGACAGTTTGAAAGCTGCTCCGTATTCAGGTAACGCAATAAAAACATGGCATGTTGCCTTGGAAGAAAGGATGATAATGTTTATTAAAATAAGCATATTTTAAAAAATTGTACAATTTAATGAACATAATGACTCTTTGCAGATCCCGTTAAATATGATAAATTATCAATATAAATAGGTTTGTTCACTAAATTGAACAAAATTACAGGATTTGTTGAAAATGGTAAACAATGGAAAGAGCAAAGCGCTCCTTTTCCCCAAGGTCGTGCGAATGCTCAAAACTACGGGTGAAAATATCCGATTAGCGCGTAAACGACGTCATTGGACTACTGAAAATCTTGCAGAAAGAGCCGGTATCGCCAGGGGAACTTTGGCCGCCATTGAGAAAGGTTCCTCAAGTGTATCCATGGGGCACTATGCTGCGGTCTTATTTGCTCTCGGTCTTGCTGAGGATTTGAAACAGCTGGGAGCTGCTGATCCCGATGGGAGAAGGCTTCAGGACATAGATACGCTCTCAGGCTGCAAAAGAGGTTGAGAATGAAGGTTGATGTACTCGTATATGCATCCTGGTATCCCCTGGAACAGCCTCAGATCATAGGACTCCTGTCTGCAGGTTACCTTAAAGGTAGAGAAAACTTTTCATTTGAATTTGATACGAGCTGGTTGAAGAACAAGAATAACATGCATCCCTGCTGCTCGAAAATGATGATTCTGCAAGAGTGGAGGAAGCACTGGCCATACTTCTCAGACCCGGCAGCTCCCTGGGAGGGGCTCGTCCCAAAGCCAACGTTCTGGATCCCTCAGGGTCGCTTTGGATAGCAAAATTCCCAAGCGCAGGCGATGACATCGATGTGGGCGGCTGGGAGGAAGTGACAGCGTCCCTGGCAAGAGCAGCAGGAATCTCCATCTCTGAAACCAAAGCAGTTAAGCTCGGGTCAAAGCATCATACTTTCCTTACAAGGCGTTTTGATAGATGTGGCTGCAATATACGTTACGCTTATGCATCAGCCTTGACTTTACTCGGAAGAAAGGATGGGGATAGCCATGAATCGAGCTATCTGGATATTGCTGAAGTTATTATTTCACAATGCGCCACTCCAAAAGCACAGCTTCAAGAGCTTTGGCGTCGGATTGTCTTTTCCATAATCGTTTCCAATACCGATGACCATCTTCGCAACCACGGCTTCTTGTATGATTTCACCAAGAGCGGATGGATCCTTTCACCAGCATTTGATATCAATCCGGTCCTGGGTCCCAGGGGATTGACTCTTTCAATCGATGAACACGACAATTCTTTGGACCTTGACCTGGCTAAATCTGTTGCTCCATATTTTCAGATAGAAAAAACGGATGCTGACCATATTATCCAGCAGCAGATTACAATACGTAAGAGCTGGCGGACATTGGCAAAGAAGGTCGGTATTAAATCAGCTGAAATGGACCGGATGGCATCAGTATTCGAGGCTAAGCGATAGATGATCAAGTAGTGAATCTGAGGCTGAATCCCATTCTTTGACCGTTGCGCTGCCGCAATAATGCAACAGTCTAAAAAAAGTGTTATTTGACATATGCTCGTCTTTTTTATTGGCTGCTTATTCATCGGAATGGATTGGTTTGAGATAAATCTTCTCAAAAAATTTGTAGACGTCTGGACAGTTTGCTTTGAGGTTGGCATGGTTGACATCCGCCGCCCAGTTTGTGCATTCTAAGTTAAACCATGCGGCGGATGATTCGGCAAAAAATTCCATTGGGTTTCCCGACGCATAATCGGAGACAAAGCAACCAGCTTCAAAGAGCGTATCGACCTCATTGCCGAGAGCTGGTTCTGCCTCTTGGATTGCCCAATGGATAAGATGGGCGAACTCATGATTATAATTCACGTAATCAAAATGAAATCCGGTTCTGTATTCACCGGCACACGAATCAACAACTTCATAGGGAACAGCATATTGGATCCCGCAGCTTAAATTGGCCTTCCTAAATCTGCTTTTTATGATGTTGTAAACAGATGGATAATCCACTCGCAGGCGCGCCAGCATAATCTTAGTGGCGTCCAGCGCACCCTTCTGGAAGGAGGCGATATCGGGATCTCCGTTCGTCATGTAGAATTCTATTTTAAAATCCAGGTCAGGAATCTCGCTGGGCGAGGAAACAGTACGATCAGGTGACAGGGAAGTTGGTTTTGCTTCTGTAGTCGTAGCGGCAGACGATTTCGCCGTCGCACCGGAAGACGAAGGCTCGGCTGACATTTTTGAAGAAGATTCTTTTGACGGATCAGCCCCTTCGCCATGCTCATTCTTAGAGTCACTGCTGCAACCAGTTAGAATTAACGTAGAGATCAAATAGTATTGAATGATTGGCTTCAAAGTTTTTGCATAGATCCTCATGGTACCTCCTTCTAAATTGTATTATTGTTAAGTTCCTTCACCTGATTTCCCGCCTGAGGGTTTTTTATAAAAGGCAAAAGTCGCTTTCTGTGTGATTTTTAACGACTGGGATTGTTCATCAATTTTTTTGCCATTTGTATATGGACACATATCGGTAACATAGTATTGTAAATTTAATGTATATTATTATTATAATATTATCAATATGTTAATAATGTTTTTATGAATGAACATATTAAAAATACTACCGAAAACTGTAATGAAAAAAAAGGAATATGGGAATAGGGAGTTTATAAAAGAACCTGGATACGGAATCTTGGAATTACCTAAAAAAAGAAAATGACTTCGGGGAATAATCGCGTGACCGCTCAAGACATTACGGTTATCCCCGCAAACTATGCAAGTGATCCGTGACATAGTAGAATAAATCCATGAGAATTTATTCGTCCTAAATATGTTTGACAGGTTTTACATTCTCCCTGAGGTATAGAAAATGAATGATCTGAAGAATTTCCTAACATTCTCAATTCAACGAAAAATTTTTTCAAGATTCCGCCACATCGTCTTCATTTCGGCCATTTGCCTCATACATTTGCCGGCTTTGGACGGCTGCGTCCAAAAGAAGTCAAAGGGCGGGGATCGCAATTATTCACAAACGGAGAATTCCAATGGTGTGGCTGCCAAAACAGAAGTCGATTCTGAAACAGCAAGATCCCAGCCGGTGCAGCCTTACAAACCCCTTCTTGCACCGGTCGATCCGCAGACCATAGCCGCAGACAAACGGACATCTGCCAGTCTTCTGACGATAACCGATTCAGCAGCCTATCAATACTACCTGTTCATCCCTGAAAACTACAAAGCGCTGGCCGAAGGCCAATACGTCTTCCCTTTGCTCGTTTACCTCCACGGGGGCGAGGATAATCCCGATGAAAATATAAATACGATCGTGTTCAAATGGGGCCCCCTGAAGGGAATCGATAAGGTATTTAAAAATGGTACAATAGATCCAGCATTCGTCGCCAGACTGGGCAACTATTTTAGAACGGCCATCATCGTCTACCCGTATCTGCCTAACAGCAATAGCAGCGATACCTTTTGGGACCCGTACAAGCTTGACACCCTTGTTGAAAAAGTCATGGACGAATATCGTGTGGACAGGCGGCGATTTTACATGACCGGGGTATGCCTGGGCGGGGCCGGAACTTTCCACTATGCCACCTCTTTTTCGCAGAAAATTGCAGCCATAGTTCCTACAGCATCCATCTCCTACGGCGGTGAAATAATGAAGGGCCTTGCAGACATTTCAATATGGACAACACATAATTTCAGCGACAGTACGGCCAATATCCACAAGACAACGGCAGACGTCCTCAACAACATATTTTCACCCAAGATTGACGTCATGGGAAAATATCCTTATAGAGGCAATAATAAGAGCCAGGACGCCGGCGATATCTATACTCTCTCCATCGATAATTCAGGCCTTTTGGGAAATTGGGAACGGGGTTTTGTCTATCCCAAAAAGATCATTACCTTTACGGTGTTCAACAAGGGTTCACACGACTCATGGAGCGCGACTTACAGCAATCCCGATATTTGGAAATGGATGTTCAGCCAGATCAGGCCTTCCGATGCGAAGGCTGAATAAGAGACATTTGGATGGTTGTTTTCTCTCTGCAATGAGCCAGGGATTCATGTTTTCAATAATTTGCAGCTGAATCGTTGAAGAGATTGCTGACCATGTTCAATGGTCCGATTGAACATGAGGGCGCGTCATGATACAATACTTGTCATGAGAGCATTACATGTCGTGAAATCTGGCAAGGACAAAACCATGCGATCAGGTAAATATTATATCCTTTTCCTTATGTCAGGCCTTGTTTTGTCACCGGCATGCAAACCAACCCCAAAGGAGCCCGATTCCGCTCAGAAAAACACGGACGGGAGCGGACGTCCCACCGACGACATCGGGGGCGTTCCGGGATATTCTCTTGTGTGCGGATATGAATATATCAATAACAAGGCCGGAGCCATCGGTTGCAACTATCAAAACGATGCGACCCGGCAGTCCGCAGACTTTACCACTTTGGGCGGCACTCCCAGCTGGTCGTTTGTCAATCCTTACGACTCCTTCAAGATAACGACCGGAAAATCCTCCAATGGTTGGCAAACACTTTACGCCATCAGCGGCGTCCTGGACAAATTTGTCACTGAACTTTATCCCTACAAGGTGCTTCTCAAGATCCTGGCTCCTGGCGGTAAGACACTGTCAACGATTCAAGCGCCACTTGGTGCTTCACTGCGCAAAAGCGTAACAAAGCCCATCAGCCTCAAAGCCGATGCACTTATGAAGCAAACATGGATTGGCTGCATCATAAGCTCCGAGATACAGACACGAAAAACTGAAGCTGATCCGGTCATCACCGAGGTGTTTTATAGGCAGAACAGATGGTCTTTTGTCAATGTGACGGCCAATGAATTGACAGTAAATCTCCATGCAGTCGGCTACTTTACCGATCCCTACTGTAAAAATCAACTCACGCAGGCGGCAGCGTCCCGTCGGCCGAATGACCATCTGGCTCCGTTTGAAGAAACCGCCCCCCTTAACATAAAGAACGTGGTCTTCAGTCCCGACGGCAAAGAATTGAACTGGAGTGTGCTGGATGACGGCGATCCGCGCAAAATGCACTGGGTTATCAGCGAAGATTTGGCACTGGTCGTTATTACGACTCTTTATCTGACGGATAATAAGAGGACTGTTGAAATTTACCGTCGCATTCAATAAGGATGTATCGACTACCGCATGGATCGGAATATAGTATGAACAAGGCTGCCTACGAATGGAACCCCGAGGTGTTTGATGCGATCAAGCTTGCTGTCAAACAGGAGGTCAGCCGACTCAAGACACTGGCCGAACCCGCTGAGGTCAAGGAGCATCTGTTGAAGCAAATTACCCTGCTGGAAGACCGCTGGGCGAGCGAAGATACCATGCGCCGTTTTTTGTATATCATGCAGGCGCTCATCTTGCATAGTGAACACAAAGTGCTCTCCAAAAAAGTGCTGCAAATGCTGTTTGATCTGGCATCGGCCTTGCTGAAGATAGCTGGGACGGGTCCTGGCAAGGGACGGATGACGCAAGTCTACCGCGATTTTTATCTCGTCAAAAGCCAGTTGTCGCTAAGTGAGAATCGTCTGCTTCAATCAGCCTGGGAATATCAGCTGGCCATGCAGATATCCGATGGCGTCCCAGCAGGCGCTGAGGGCTATGGACAGGTAACGCTGGGTGTTAAGGCGCTGCGACTCGGCTATCTGAATCAGGCTGTTTCAAGCTTCACTGCCGCGGAACAGTGCGAACTCAGCCCACGCGAATTCCAGCGTGCCCGCGCGGGTCGGGTTATGGCTTTACGTCTCAAAGGCGAGTCCGACGCCGCAGTCTGGCTGGTACGTGAGACCCTTGCGGATAAGTCGCGGCTCACACCGCAACTGGCGACCGAAATGGCTTGGGAGTCCACTTTGCTCGCCATCGGCCATGAAGCCGACCTTGCTCCGCTGATGCGTTTATGCCGTCCCGGCCGGGAACACTACCAGGGGAGCTATCTGCTTGAACTTTTTCTCTTATGCCATGCTGTGCGCAAGGTTTCCTATCGTGAAAATTTCGTCAAACTAAGCACACTGGCGCGCAAAAAGGAACTGGGGTTGCCGGGTTTTCAGACCCTTTGGCTTTTCTGCCAGGATCTTGAATTCATCCACCAGAATGATGTTGCCTTTGCCACGAAACTTGAATGTATGAGCAAGATGACTTCGCAGATTGAAAAACTCCCGCAGCGTGGACTTCAACTTTTGGCTTGGCTCGCGCTCACGCGCTGGCTGGCGCGCAACAACAATTACCAGCTTGCGAATCTGGCCTTTCATGAGTATCGTTCGCTCTCACTCCGCCTCACTTCGGGAGGCAGCGATGATTGTCTGCAGATTGCCGGGGATATCAAGACCAGAAGTTGGCTTTTGCCGTAAGCGGTCCCTCAGTCTTTTAAAATTCTAAAAGCGCTGTTTTTTCAATTCATCGATCAAATCAGAATCGATACCGATGAGAAATCTGTCGCCGCCATGTTTTCTGACCTCCTTGTCGACCCTTAAAACCGCCGCCTTCAGAGGTTCTCCCTTTCTGTCTCCGCACCTGTGGCGATAGCCCAAGGGATAATTCCAGCTGAGCCAGTGGTGGTCGAGAAGTTTCTCCGCAAAAACCTGTGGAAGCATGATCTCGGGAAACCAGACTTTGCTCCCTGGCTTTCTTTCCGACTCGCTTCCCGGCTCAATCTCCGTTTCATGGAACGATCTTATCACTGAAGAAGTGCAGTGAAGCCCGGGGACCTGATAACGCGGTCTCTCAGCATATATATAGTCCCAAAAGGCGCTGACGCGTTTTGCGTGTGACGCATCCACTTCCATCGGAATAAGGAGGAAGGTGAAATCACCGTCAGCCTCGGCAAGACTTTCAAGATTATTGATTACAGACGGAAGGTCGATATCATCATAGCTCCTGAATTTGTCTGGGTCCCAGATTCTCCTGCCATGCCTTACGCGCGAATACTCACCCCACCACGGACTTCCCTCAAAATCCACTATGGCATTCGATTTGTTATAGAGAACGTTCCAGATTATCTCCTCCTCCCAATCACTGATCCTGGCTCCGAAATCCCTGAACCTCCGCCCTATGGATATGGCCGAATGCCCCGGGCTTGGGGGAAAGGCGGGCATTGCCACAATGAAATTGAGAATCTCACAGCCTTCAGATGCCTTCAGGGGAACCTCCTCCTTTGACCTGTAGGATATATGACTGAGCCATTCCACTCTTGACAGGGCTGTTTTAACAGAATGGTGTTGCCCCGATTGCTCCTTTGCCCCGTTCTCTCCGCAGCCGGGAAGGAACATCAGAGCGAATCCCAGCATTTTTACAAAAGAAACTCTTTTCATATAAGCTCCTCTCTGCCGCCACGCATCGCGCTCAATGGCATCATGTAAACAATTTTAATAATCAGCTATAGCTTAGATATGCCGTCCTGACGGTATAGTTGTCAAGTTTTTCCTAAGTTTTATCCCGTGGGTGGCGAATAAATTATCAGGAGACAAACAAGTCGTTCCCGTCAGGCGATCAAATCGGTGAAAAAATCCGTCATAAATTAATGGACGGGTCAACCCGGAACATTGTCGATGTATGGTTTGCTCCTTGATAATTGTGTTGATGATAGATTCGTAAGCGGATTTAAATTCCTGTTTTGAGCACATAATCGAACATGAACCAGAAATGGCAAAATGATCCTGCCAGAATGAAAAAATGGAAGATCTCATGGAAACCCAGAATCCTTGGGAACGGGTTGGGACTCTTGTTCCTGTATATTATCGCGCCGACCGTATAGAGTACGCCTCCAAGCACAAGCCAGAATATCCCTCCCCACGAAACACTCTTGTATATCGGATAAATTACAACAAGGGAAAACCATCCCATTCCAAGATATATGATTGACGAGAGCTTGCGTCTATAGACACTCATATTTTTTATCCAGCTTAAATATATCCCGACCACCGCCATGGTCCAGATTGAACCGAACATGATCCAGCCAAGCGTCCCGTTGATGATTACAAGACATACCGGAGTATAGGTTCCGGCGATCATCAGGTAAATGCAGGTATGATCGAGCCTCCTGAATATCTTTTCCCCGGCAACCTTCAAGGGAAGCCAATGATACAG
>JADFZC010000090.1 GCA_015232735.1 Oligoflexales bacterium
ATATACAATATGATGAGGCGGATCATGGTCGAACGTGCCCTTGCAAAGGCCTTTTCAAGAGAGTATTCGAAGATGAGATGCCCGATAAATTCAGGTTCAGAGATTCCTTCCGAATACCAGAGGGCTACCGAGATCCTTCGCATGTCAGCGGCAATATCCTCCTTCAGAATCTTCTCAAAAGGTATTTTTGAATACGGCTTGACTGCATTTTTCAGGGACTCTGCCGGAACCATCGGGTTTTTGTCCACTACGGGGTTCATCCGCCCATCGATGTTGACAGAATTGTTTCCATCGCTTTTGGAAGGCCTGCTCATGCCGGCAAAAATCTCACCCCTGGAATTAAAAATCTGGGCCCTTCTGACGGAGGGGGATTCAAATAACCCGACAAGCCCCGTTTCCGCCGAATGTGTGTTAATCTGCCATATCGCAAGCTCGAAGGTCGATATGACATTTGCTGTCTGAATAAACTGTGATTCATCCTCTGTGAATGCGTTTTCCCTCATCTGCTGCCTTACTTCCAGATAAGCGCTTGCGATCGTGACGATGGAAATGATTCCAATCACCGCGGAAAGAATCTTGGTTTGAAGTTTCATCGTTTTCCTCTCCTGATCAACCAAGCAATATGATCACACCTACATAGGTCCCTTTGTTGTTGAAGCATATGGTATCCTTTCAGTGCTCTTAAACACAAAAAACATTCACCCCATAAGATGAAGAAGTTCATCCTCCCTGGCGGATGAAATAGCCTTCGCATAGGGTATTATGATTATGAATTCAGTCCCCTCTGACGGAGAGCTTTTGACATTGAAAAGACCGTTGACCTTTTTGACCGCTTCGGCGACAGCTCTTATCCCCACGCCTCTTCCGGCATATTCGCTTGCCAGGTCCAAAGTCGAAAGGCCGTTGAATATCAGCATCAGCTTTTGATCCCGCGTCATTTTTTCCACTTCGCCGGCATCGATAATTTTCCTTTCGATCGCCCTTTGCGTGATTTTTTCGACATCGATTCCGCGGCCGTCATCCCTGATTGAGATTCTGAGAGTCCTGTTGATCAGTTCAAAAGAAATTACTATTGAGGCTATTTCCGGTTTATAGCGCCTTTCATCCTGCTTCTCGATGCCATGAATGACTGCGTTGTTTACAAGGTGCACCATCTGCCTTAAAATATTTGAAACGGATGCAGGTTCCACCATAATGTCGCTGCCCCTCAGTTCTATCTGTATTTTTTTCTTGAGCCTTGCACTAAGTTCATACGCATAATGAAGCAGAGGATCGATCAATTGCACTATTGGTCTGTATAATGCCCTGTTGGTCCATTTTTCAACATAATTATGCACTGTCTTGTCGGAAGTGATCTGCCTTAGCCTCTGTTTCAATTCATTTATCATGGATATGTCGATTTCCATGGAATCATGGAAATCCTCATCGTAGGAAATATCGAGGATATTCGCGTTTTTTGTTAGAAAATTTCTCAGGCTTGACTGTATTTTCCAGATGTCCTCGTCGCGTATCGTCTCAATGTTTTCGGTCTCGTGAATCCTTTCACTGACTTCCGTAAGGCCGAATATTGAACAGTTGCCTTTCAATGTGTGAAGGATCTTGGAAACATGATATCTGCTTCCTTTGGAACTGATAAGTGAATTGCATTCCTCGATGGCGCTCTTGAATCCGTCCAGAAACTGCTTGAACTGGAATTTTCTTTTAAAGATGTTGAAGACTGTTTCGGTATTTTGCCTTTGACTTTCCGAAAGTTCGAGTTCCGTGACGTCGGTTGCGATAAAGAGTATCCGGCTGACCCTGCTTTCGGCGTCAAGTATGGTTTTTGCCTGCAGGGTCAAAATCTTGTCTCCAGCCTTTACCTTCCTGGGAATCTGTGCGATTCCCACGGATTCCGGCAGACTTCCTGAAAAAACCTGTTCCACTGAAAGAGCCAGGAGCGAACCGGATCTGTCCTTGATGCCAAAAAGCTCAAGGATGCTTTCGCCTTTTCTGAACCTGTCGCCAAATATTTTCAGGCACGACTTTGAAAAGCCCTCCTGCACGGCTAGCGATGAATCGATCAGAAATATTCCGCTGTCGACACTGTCAAGCAGCAGCCTGATCTTTCCCGTTCTCTCTTCGACCATTTCTTCCAGCTGTCTGTTGATCCTGACAAGCTCCTCATTTTTTTTCCTGGTAATAAGCGCTATTTTTTTATCCTTGTTGCGCAGGGCCAGATTCATCTCCTCGGTCTGCCTTGCCATCTCGTTTTTCTCATAGGCAAGTTTATATCCAACGGCAATGCTCGATATTATGACTTCAATAAAGGCGCCGATAATCTGGACAGTGTTGACCGTAAGGCTCTGGGGTATTACCCCGGCGATGGCCAGAACCAAAAGAAAACTTGAGACAAGCAGGGTGGTCCACGCCAGCGTAAACGGATATGCCGGCCGGTATTTGCTGACAATGCCCCTAACCCCCCAGATCAGTATGCAGGTTGTATCCGCAAGTACCGTGGCCCTGAATATATGCGAAAAAATATCGTATTTGATTTGGAGGATTATATGAAGCGCTATGTTTGCCAGTGTCAGATAGAAAAGAAAATATCCTGTTTTTGCAGATATGGGGGAACGTTTCCTCAGGTCAAGATATTCTATTGCGAAATAGATCGCTCCCATGCACGCAAGCGACCCGAAGAGGTCTCCCGCGAGATTGATGAGTCCGCTGATCGGGATCGAATCCGGGCATATGTAAACAAAAAAGCCGAGCAGCCACATCTGAAGCAAAATTACTGATATTACATAAACCGAATATGAAAAATAGATCCTGTTTCTCGCGGTGAAATACAAAAGGATATTGTAAAGGAACGTTGCAAAAATACCGCCCAGCAGGGACCCGTAAATCAAGAGGACCGTTGACATCTCGTCGGAAAACTCACGCGCTGTCCACAGAGTCAGTATAAGGTAGACTGATCTTGCACTCACCCTGAGAAATATTTCGGATTTACCCTGCGGCAGGCTGATGTTGAATGCCGGGACGCGATAACGTATGGGCCAGTCGGACCATCTGAATGATGTTCCGGATTTTTTTTCGACAAATTCGCCGTCACGGCCCTTCAGGAAAATGGAGATCTCGTTTGAGTAAAAATCGTCGTTTTGAAGCACAAGCTCGGCATTTTCACTTCCAGGGTTTGATATTTCAAATCTCACCCATACCGTAGTGCGTTTCAGAGGCCACGAGAGAATTGAATTTTCCCTTGGTCTTTTGAAATTCTGAGACACATCCGGCCTTGTGATATCCTTTATTGCCAGCGAGGAGTTATTATCCTCGAGTATCTCAATGTATGGATCAAGGGAAAAATTGTGCATTTTGTCGCTGACCGTTATATGAGCGGATGTGGATGCGACCAGTCTGCTGCCATACAGGATCAAAAAACCTGAAAGGATAACGAAAGACAGCATATTCGGCTTTATGTTGATTTTCCGCATTTTTTATTGGACCTGACCTTTTTTGGTTTAATAATATGTTCTTTCAGCTTTTTTATCGGCGAAAAAAATGGAATATTAACCGGATGGATCAGCATCGGACAGGACTGATGTCTTCAATTTTCTGGAATAACTGCCATATATTGAACAGCCGGATTTTCTGCTTTTGCCAAAAGACGCGAATAACCCCGTTGATTTTAATATTATGCAAATTTTTTAACATATAAACCGGATTTTTTTTTAGCAGTGCATTTTGCGGTGAAAAACTTTTCAAAAGTGGGTAGATGTGACAATCTTGAGAAATCAGGCTGCAAGTTTTCTCCTGTGAACAGGATCCAGGTCGTTTTTTCCGTTAGCCGGAATCAAAGGCAGTTTCATGACGATCTTGAATGGACAAAACTCATCCGTGCCTGGATTCCCTTCGATTTTAATGCTGATATCACCGGAGACCTCTTCAAGCAGTTCCTTGACGGCGCTTAGGCCGATACCCCTTCCTGACCTGAGGGTGACCTTCTCAGCCGTGCTAAAACCGGGATTGAATATAAGAGTGCTCAACAATTCCGGAGTGATTTTGTGGGAGCTGGACGTCCCCCCACTGGAGAGCCCGGTTTTTTTACAGATTTGTTGAACATTAAGGCCGGGGCCATCATCGTAATATACAATTTGAATGTTTTCGTTATCGCATCTGGCTTCGATTACGATTGTTCCCGATATGGGTTTCCTGAGATCCTCCCTTTTGCTGGCGTATTCTATTCCATGATCCAGGGAATTAGTGAACAGATGGATCATGATATCCCTGATCATATCCCGGTAGGATTCCGGAATCAGGACTTTTTCATCAAAAACCCTGATCTTTGGTATTTCCTTTCCGCAGTCGAATGAGATATTTTTGATCTCGCTGTCCAGTTCGGCGATAATCTTCCTGAGCGAAACCCCGGATGCAAGGAAGAATTCCTTTAATGCGTCAATGGCGGCGGGACCTATGGAACCATTTTGATCGATTTGCATAAACGCTGACATGGCCTTGCTGTACAGCTCATGGCTGAACTTCACCACCTTTTCTGAAGACTCCTCGGATCCTGCCAGCTTCAATGCTATATTTTCATATACGGAATATTGTGCCTCAATGGCATCGAGAAGACTGGATAACAGCGATGAAAAACCCTGATGGTTCAGGTTAAGATCATTTTTCATCAATTGGTCTTCAGCATTGTGCACCATATTGGACAGATGGGTAAGATTGCAAATCCTTGAATTTCCTTTCAGGGTATGAAGGATATGGCAGGCCTTTTCAATATATCTCTTTTCGTCATATTCCTCCTTCAGATTCATAACGTCCCGTCCCGCCTTCAGCAGTTTCTTGAAGCGGGATGAAAACCTCCAGAATTTGGAAACGGTGCAGGCGAGAATCTGGCCTATTATTTCCAGTTCGGTTTTCTGCTTGTTTGTCGTTTCCTGCAGTTCCCTTACGTGCGTGATATCACGGATGGTTACAAGCAGATTTTCGGTAGTGTCGTCCATCCCGACTATGGAATTCCAATCGAATTCCAACACTTTTTTCCGGTCTCCAAAGGATTTGACGCACTCGCGCGGCAGATTCTTTCCGTTTATCACGTATGAAATGGAATTCTCGCCGATGATTGCATGAAGCGAGCTTGCAAGCATGTTCATGTTGTCGCCTGACAGGTTTGTATTGGAAAAAACCTTATCCATGACGTTTGTATATTCCAGATGGTCCGTTTCGAGGATCTTTTCCAGATAGGATGAATACTCGGGATGGATGATATTTCCCTTGGTAATGGAAAAAATGCCCTGCCCCAGGTTTTGAAGCATTGTGTTGAGATGCGTTGTCTTGATGTTCAATTCATGCGTTCTCTCCTCGACTTTTTTCTCGAGATTTTTGTTTTGCTCTTCAATAATATGCAACATGTTGATGTTTTTAATATTTATTACAGCCAGCCTCGCCAGGGTCTCAAAGAATTCCTCGTCCATGGCATCGAAGCTTTGATTCACGTCCCTGTGGTCTCCCAAAAGTATTATTCCCAGGTCGTTGTTGTTGTCCATCAGCGGAATGCAGATGAACTTCCCTTTCATGCCCTGTTCCCTAAGCCTTGGAACCTCATGCGTATTGATATAAAACACCTTTTTTTGACTTACGTTGTTCACTATGTTCAAACTGTTGATATCAAATTCCTCATAGTTAGTATTGATTTTGTTGATAAGTTCAAAATTCTTCTTGTCAGGATCATACAGGTAGCCGTACGCATTTTGAAAATTTGTCTTTTCCAAAAGGATTTCGAGCACCTTCCTGAAAACCTGCTGATGTTGTCCCGCTTCAGCCAGCTTCTCTCCCGTCAGGTTGAGAACCTTCAAATCCTGAATCCTGCTGTTTATCGAGTCGCGCATAAATGAAAAGCTTTTGGCCAGCTCTCCGATCTCATCGTTGCCTCTTGTGTCTATGGGATATTTCAAATCACCCTTCGCCAGTTCCATGGCGCTTTCCTTCAGCCTCAGCACTGGTGACGTGAATATCCTGGAAATCGGGAAAATCAGGACAATGATGGCAAAAACGATGCAAACAAACGTCAGTGTCAGAGTCCGTTGAAGAATTCCAAGCCTCCGGTACACAATATCTTCCGAGACCAGGCTGACAACCGTGTATTTGTGTAAGGAATTTTTCGAATAACCGACAACTTTCGTTCCCCACGGGTCCTCCACCCCTTCAATGATTCCCTTTTTGTTTTTGGAAATGGATACTTTATTGAACAGGAATTTCATCTTTTGCCTGTCCCTGCCATAGTCCTCCGCCGCCTGACCTTGCGAGGCCTGGTTCTGGGGCTCGTCGAAAATAATATCCACGTATTTCTCATTGTCCTGTTCACTTCCATCGATCTTTTCCGATTTGACCAGCTTGTCTATTCCTTCATAGGAATAGAAAGCCCCCATGACGCCTATGGGTTTGCTGCTTCCCCAGGCAGGGTACAGGGGCGCAAAAGTCCAGAACCCCATGGCGTTGACCCCGCCTGGGATAGTGATCTGGACGATCGGCCCCTGATGGATCTGGCCATCTCTAATTGTATTATTGTATGGTTCTATATTCGGGGCCATTTCACCGATAAAGGAGCTGTGGGTGGAACCTACGATGTTCCTCTCATTGTCGGAGACCCAGAAAAAGGAAAAATTGGCATGGGATTCCTGATAATCCCTTAAAGCCTGGGATATGGTCACAAAATCTTCGCCAGGCGTGGTAAGCGAGACGTCGGAAAACAGGATGTTTTTGCTGTACGCAGTTATCTGGCCTTTGACTTCGTCAAAAATGACGTTGATGCTTGCATCCACCCTGTCGGTTATGGATGTCACATCCATCGAATACTTCATTGAAAGGTTGCGGGCGAAGTAGAAGGAGATGCCGCCTGCAATGCAGGCGGGCAAAAGTCCAAAACTTAGCAGGATTACCGCCAGTTTCTGTTTTATAGAATGTCGTACCTTTTCATATGGCACTTTCATCCCTGCACCCGTTTATTTTCGCGAAAGGGCCGGCTTGTAATAACTTTCATACGTCAGCTTGCTCTTGCCGCTTTCGGTTATCTTGCCGGTCTTTATCAATTCTCCCAAAACGAAGTCGAAATCCTCTTTTGAAAGCTGACCGATTCCTTCGCGGCCTTTCTTGTACAGTATCAGTTTTTCAGTCTCTTTCAGCATGCGAAGCTGGTGTTTATATGTCGTGTTTGTTTTTGCGCTGTTGGCCGCTTCCATGACGATCTCGGTGGCTTTCTCATGGTTGTCGAAGGCCCAGAGCCAGCCTTTTATTGAAGCTTCAATAAAGCTCTTGCAGAGCTGGGGATCGTTGGTGCAGGTTTCAGGGTGTGCATAAACCCCGTCATCAGGGAAATTGAGTCCAAAGTCCTGGTATTTGAATTCATTCAGGTCCGACTGCTTTACGCCGGCATCCAGCACGACATGGTATTCGTTGTAGATCATGGCCGAGGCAAGATCCAGTTTTTTCTCAAGGAAAAGATCCATAGTGAAGCCCTGCTGGATATTCGTCACTTTAGCACCATACTTGCGTGCGAAGACGCTGGGGGGAATCTCAAACAGACCTGGCCAGACACCCACTTTCTTCCCGTTCATTTTTTCAGGTTTGTCGATACCGTCTTTTTTGTAAGAAATGAGCATGAGGCCTGTTGTCTGGTGTGTCTGGGCGATATTGACGATGGGAGCGCCTTTGCTTGCCATGACAAGACCGCTCATGAAAAGGTCGGTGCAGAAAGTTGTTTTTTTCGCGGCCACATCCACAAGTCCATGGATGGCGGGTCCCCCGGACAGGATCTGGACATCCAGACCGGCATCCTTATAGAAACCATTTTTCGCAGCGACATAGTACCCTGCGAATTGCGCCTGGGGAACCCACTGGGGCCTGAATGTTACTTTCTTCAATTCATTCTTGGCCAGCATGGATTGGCCCCAAGACATTCCCACGATAAAAATGCTTGATAACAGATAACGCTTCATTTCCTTCCTCCTTTATAAGATAATTGACGAGCGTTGAGTACCTGCACTATACCCTTGACAAGGCTGTCCGGTATATAAGGTTTTGTTATCCAGGCCATGATTTTGGCATTGTGCCCCAACCCGGACAACTTTTGGTCGACATGCGATGAAAGTATGAATATCGGGGTATCCTGAAGATGCGGCAGTTTCCTCATGTCAAGGCACATGCTCAGTCCGTCTTTATTCGGCATTTGATAGTCGGTAAGGACGACATCTATGTCGGTATTCTCGTGGGCCTTTGTCAGCCCGTCCATCCCATCGATGGCGCCGACGACCTCAAATCCCGCGTTGCTGAATAATTCATGGATATCCTTGCGGGTACTCTCGTCATCCTCCACAATCAGAATCTTGTGCATAAAATCTTCCCCCCCCAAAAAAAAACGATATTCACAGGTTCGGAAAAAAAACGGAAGGAATTAGCATCCGGATAAAAAAAATGTTTTGTTGACAGGAAACACGGACCATGCATTTTATTCTTTCATTTTGGCAAAAAAAAAAAAATATCGGATTTTTCTTTACATCCGCAAAAGTCTACGGAATGCGGAATCTTTAGATACCGTTCTTTCTGTCTGTATAAAATATAAGCAACAGCCTGCCAAAAAAATTAAATGATCGAATCCTGAGATCAAAACTATTATCATAATATCAATGGAGGCAGTTTCAGAAAATTGGGCACAAATCCGGCCATGGTTGACAAAGCTAAGCTAAAAGCGAAATTCGAAAACGCAAAGGGTAAAAGATAAAAATCGGCCGCAAAAGCTCCAACTAGACTTGGTTCATTCAGCGTTTAGCT
>JADFZC010000091.1 GCA_015232735.1 Oligoflexales bacterium
AAAATCCCAGATATAAATATGAGGTGACTTTGGGTGACTTGTCAAGACCAGGAAAACTGTCACGGTTCAAATCATAATCAGCCAGTATCTCTTCATCATCGCTGTATGTGCAGCTGATTCTATTAAATCCTGTAACCCTGACCCAATCGGCTCCAAGTGTGAAACGAGACCACTGCCACTGGTTTCCGACAACCGCATAGACATTTAGGTAAGTTGAATTTGACGTGAACTTGTGTATTTCCAGGTATTGATCGCTTTTGGTCCTTACGGAATCCAGCATGCTGTAGCCGCCTCCTGCACCGGCATACAAAGAGTTGCCAAAGAAATGTTTAAGCCCTCCGCTGAAGTCCTGATAGGTGGAACCGTTAAGTATCGACAATTGAACTGCGTATTCGTAGCCTGCCTCGATCTGATTGTCAGGAGACAGGAAATATCCCAAAGTCCCCCTCGTACCCATCAACTGTGTAACAGGACCAATAGGGGTCAGGCTTTCAGCAACAGTGGCACTGAATTTTTTTCCATGCCTGTTCTGCCGGCTTGAATTTGAAATCTCTTTCAAAGGCTCGCTTTTGCCGATTTTCCGTTCCTGAATGGAATTTTTTCCATGGGAGACCGCCGCAAGGTTTCTCGAGGTTTTTTTTGATTCAGACGCAAGGGATGGCGTCACCGAAAAAGCAATTACCAGTGAAATTGGGAACAGAAGAGGTGAATTCATCGGGCGCATCAGAGACTATTCCTTTCCGGCACAAAAACTCGCAGTCAAATTTCAGATTTTGCAAATGTCATACCAGATTGCGCAAATCCCTTAAGAATTAAAATATTCCTGTCAATTCAAAAAGTTATTCAGTCTGGCTGAAAAACAGGAACAAAAAAACCTCTGTCAAAGCACCAGCCACTCGATGTAAATGCAATAAATTTATATGATCTTTTTCATTCAAATCGAAAGTTGAAACGGCGGTCCGGAGCGTTGTCACCATCGGTAAAAAATCTGGTCAGGTCCGTCTGCCGCGACAAAGCCATGATATCGACATTGTCAACCCAATGAAAATCAAAAGAGACCCGTCCGATCTGTCCAGGAATTTCTCTCGGAATTGCAATCTGGATCTGGTTTATCCCCGCACGATAGGGAACAGCCGCCACCTCCATCCATAACCCGTTTCTCCATGCGTGCACAGAGGCGGAATTTTCCGCGCGATCGGCATTGACAAGAAAATCATAGCCAAGCCAGCCGGTCGAACTGTTTTGATCCGAGTCCAAAAGCAGCTGCATCCAGGCCGGATCGGTTGAGGGAGTAAGGGTACCTTCGGTACGCACGTAAAAATACAGACGCTCGGCATCATACGCCGCCCTTGCCTCAACAATATCATTTCTGCCGGTTTTGTTAACGTATCTAAGCACGGAAGTGTGGGCCGCGTCCGCAAACCATGCGCTCTCCCAGTCCCTGTGCAGGGTATCCCCCCTGGGATCGTGAAACACAGGCCTAACGCTGTCCCACTGCGAAAAGCCGCCACTTAAGTCGATTATCTGTGGCGAATTGGACGGTACGGTTTTCGGCATCCCCTTGAACCTTCGGATATGGGAAACCGTCTGGTAGTAGAAATTGTCTGTGTATCCTCCCCTCATGGGTTCAATGTCACGGCTGTATTCCCTGTTGAATTCATCGATGAAGCCGCACTGACCGGCAGCGAGGGTCTGAAACAAAAAGGAATCTCCGCCATGCTCGGACCTAAAACATCCGCCGATCCACTCGTTCCACTGGGTGATGGTGACAACCCTTGGATCAACCTGATGGGCCCTTGTCCATTGTTCCTCAAAATGCGCGCCCGTACCGGTTATGGCCGTAACATAGTGGTCGTTCAGGGGAGGCTGCCGGCCATTGTGATAGCTTGATCCTATCGCAAAGGGCCGGTTGCTGGCATGGGAGGCCTTGGCTACGGGAATCTGCTCCGGGACACTTGGACTTATAACCCATCCCGGATCCTGGGGATAGGTATCGATCCATTGCCAGTTATCGGGCTCGTTTGGATTCATCCAGGCCCAGCTGTACCTGATTGTGAAAAAACGCGTCACCTCATCGCGAAGGTCCTGCGGCAAAGATGTTATCTGATCGCGGCCGATCGGCATCAAAAGAGGTTTTCCATCCCAGAAAAACCAGTACCTTCGGCAGCGCCCTTGCTTGTAAAAAGACTCATACAGCTGCTGAACGTTGCGGACAAGCCAGGCGATCCTTGGAGCGTGGATGCCGTTCATTTCAAGATCATCAGCGACCTGACAATATGCATCCACCCGGGACTCATAGTTCCAGCCATTGGACCCATCGAAGAATACAAAATCCACCCCGGCAATGGCCAGCATGGTAAGATTCCGCCGCAAGACCCAGGGGTCATCGGAACGGTAGTACCCAGCTTCGGATTCGCCCCAATAGTGGGTGCCCTCACGCTGTACAAACGGATTGTATTCATCAGGATTTCCTGGGTGCGCATCGATCGCTTTGGAGACATCGGAATCAGGTCCGAGTGTAAAAGCGCCCCCGCGGTCAGCCTGACTGTCACCATGCCAAAGATAGTAAAACATTCCGACGATCTTGTCAGAGCGAAGAGGTCCCGTATCGGCCTGCACAGGCAGGGAGCGGCCGAGCGAATCGGTGGCAACCCATCCTTCGGTATTAAAAGACTTTGAATCTTCTAAAAGGAAGCCGCCTGAGCAATAGCCAACGGGAGCTACGCATAAAAAGTCGATAAATACCATTACGAAAATACTCACGGCTTTCAATAATGCTTCTTTGTTAAAATTTCTCATAAAGCTCTCTAATTCCCCGAATACCACACCTGGCCACCCAAGGCATATCCAACCATTCAGGGGTTATCGGTCAGATTTCTTAAACTTGCCTCAAAATGGCAGAAATAAAGGATTTCCACGATACCTTCAGCAACATATTTTATTTAAAAAATAATTTAAAAAATAACACCCATTCAGGACCATGGCAATTAAATTCAGGTGAATTACCAGCTCTTGCTTAACAATTGAATAGAAAAATTACAGCCCGCATCGAGAGTTTACAGTTACCATTTTCTGACATTATCCGTGAGTTAAGTGCAAATCAGAAGAAAAGAAACATGCATGCAGATACTTTATACAAAGAATACTTTATAAATTCAGAATATTGGACTTGGCACAGAATTTGAAAATATTCCTCATACAAAATGGTTGAGTTATGTTACACGATTTGTAAAAGACAGAGATAATCTTGGGAAACAGCGAACCCATCAACATGAAAATAAGGACAGGACGGACATATTTTTGTAGACATTGCGGTACAGGATGAAATTGTATGAATATGAACGCCGAATTATTGTTCAAAATTGATCTCGATGCCCAGGATGGTATAGTTTGGAATTATTGAAATGACAGATCCCCAGTTCGCAGGAGCGTACGGTGCGGCGATTTTGGCGGTCAGGCGGTCTTTAAGGGCATATTGATGAGAATATTCAAATTAATCCTGATTCTTACGGCAATAGCAGGGGTATTTGCCGGCCTGCTTGAATACAATTTCACCAGTCTTATCAACAATAACAGGGATTTTGTTGAGCTTGCCCTCTCAAAAAACCTGAATGCCAAGAAAATTCGTTTCCAAAAAATAGAAGCAAAATTCAGACTGAAAGGTGTAGTTGTAAAAATTAACAAGTTTGAATCAGAAATGGAGAATCTTCCTATTGAAAAAATCCATATAGAGGATCTGGAGATCAAGCTAAATATGCTTCGAAGCATCCTGTCAATGGACCTGAAAATATCAAGTATGGATATTGCGGGTCTTGAAATAAAAGGAAGAGCGCCAGGGGAATTGGAAGATAAAATAAAAAAGATGCTTTCAAACGGAGAATCCACTGACAAAGGCGGCGGATTATCAGGGCATTTGTCTTTTATGTCATCGTTGAAGCACCTCTCCATATCTGACGCTGTTATGATTATGGAGGATGAAAACGGGAACAGCCTGCCTCCCCAAAAGCTTAAATTCAATCTTGATAAAGTGTTCAGCGGATACAAAATAAGCGGGGTTATTTCAGGATTGAACAGGAAACAGGAGGAGACTTTTCTGCGCGTAAGTGGAACCATCGACATTTCAGAAAGTGGCGTGGATACTTGTCTTCTGGATGTTGAAACAAAAAATCCTGGAATAAGATTGAATTCAATTTTTCCTGAAGAACTCTCGCCAAAACACCTGTCCATGAAATTTGAGTATGGAAAATATGGAAAGAAGTCCCATTTTAAACTTGTCAACGTGGAATATGAAGACAGATACCTGCAAATGACAGGTCAGACAGACATCACAATTGACATGGCAGGACTGGAAAACAAGATCGATATCACGCTTAACGTGCAAAAAGCCGAAGCCGGCAAGATCAGCAACTACATCCCTTCGGGTGTGATATCCCAAAATATTACAAACTGGCTGAAGCAGAGTATCAAATCCGGATCCATAGAAGATGGAATCATTCGGATAAAAACCACACCGGAAAAATCCCGTGAAGATTCTGATGAAAAGAATCCTGTCCATATTGCCTTTACCCTTAAAAACGGTTCTTTGAAATTTGCACCGGAATGGCCTGAAGTATCTGGCATCAATGCGACAATGACCATAACAGACCGTTTTCTTGAAGCTAAGATATCAAGCGGACGGTCATGCGGGGTCTGGGTTGGAAAATCAAGGGTAACCATACCCAGCTTCAACAATCAGTCCAGACGAATCAAATTGGCACTTGTGCTCTCGACAGATGACAGGTCAGCATTATGCTATCTTGGAAAATCTCCGCTGTCTGTCAATGCATCATCAGTACTGAGCAAATTTGAAATTGAGCAGACAAAGATCGGTCTTGATCTGACGATTCCTCTGACATCGGATTTCGACGAGGTATTTGCAGGTTCGGTTCTGCTGGAAAATGCCAGGATCAGGCACCGTCAAAAAAATATCGAACTCACAGAAATTGGTGGCAGCATCGACTTTACAAGAAAATGGTTCGAAACAAAGGGGCTTACCGCAAAGCTTATGAACATTCCAATCAGCCTTGATGTCAGAAAGAGCTTCTTTGATGGAGATGGATCGGTCGACATCAAAATGGAAGGCACTTTCGGAAGTGCCCTTCTTTCAAAGGCTGGGGACTCCTCATGGACATCATTTCTTTCAGGTGAGACTCCTTACCGTGCTGAGATCACTGTAAAAGGAAGCGCTTCAGGAGAGAATATCAGATTCCTTGTCCATTCGGATTTGAAAGGGATACGTGTCCGTATCCCACATATTTACGAAAAAGAACAAGATGACGTAAACCATTTCGAGATCAAGGGTGACATTGACGGTTCCGAAAAAACAAGGATAGAAGCTTCCATTCAGAAAAACTGGAAGTTTTTATACGAAAGCCCAGGCATGGAACAAACCGGCTTTTCAGGTTACCTTGTAAATGGCTCCCCCGACAATATCCCCGGAACTTCCCCTGGCAGGTTCATAATTGAAACTCCTGAAATAAAGGGATACGTGACAAGTCAGAACAAGGGGCGAGCCAGACTCCTTATGAAATTTTCAAAAATGGACCTTATGACTCAAGTCTCAAAAACGGTCATTTTGGACGAGGGGACCTCTTCAGGAAGAAAGAACAGCGCTTTCAGCAAATTTGTTTCCTTTCAACCTGTTGATTTGTCGATCGACCATCTCCACTGCAATGATATCGAAATCAGAAATCTTAGGGGCACAATATCGGGCAATGAGACAACAATAAAGGCGGAGCCTCTCTCTTTTTTGATGGATGGAAGTACAATTGAAATAGGAGAGGCTGCCTGGAGCTCTGATGAAAAAAATCAAATGACCCGGATAAGGGGACGTGTTTCAACAAAAGACCTGGGGATATTGCTTAAAAAAAGGGCGGATATCTATGAAATCGAGGGACTCTCCGGGAATATCGATTTTTCCGCGAGCTGGCCGGAAACTCCGTGGAAATTTGATAAAAAAATACTGGCAGGGAGCGTCGATGCAGACCTTAAAAAGGGGACACTCAAGGAAGCGAACTCAATCATAAACAGGATTGTCAATATTATAACGTTAAACCTGCAGCAAACATTTAAAAAAGACCTTGAGATCAGGAAAGTGAAAGGGACTCTCAAAATGGAAAAGGGAATCCTGTCCACCGACTCGTTCGTCATCGACCTTTCGGGCGCAGAAACAGAGTCGAAGGGTACTCTCGATCCTTTTGCCGAGACTCTGGATGTAAAAGTCAAGATGGCTATAGATATCACACGCTTGATTAAAACAGGAATCCTCTTCGCAATAAACCCTGTACTTGGCGGGATTTATTGGCTGGAAGGAAGCCCCGACGAAGGCATTTTGAACTTGAATTCAATAACGCGCCACGGATATGAGATCACGGGTTCATGGAAGGATCCCAAGATAAAAATCCAGCCCCCAAAACTATGATGCTGCATCAGGAAGGTTGCGATCATGCAGGATTCTGGCTGAATGCTTCAAGCTGCGATCTTTCAATCTTTGTGTTGAAGTCTTGCTACAGTCGTGTGTCCCCATTTCCCCATTTCGAATTTCAGAGAAGTCTTGGTACAGTCGTGTGTCCCCATTAGACAATCTTTGTGTTGAAGTCTTGGTACAGTCGTGTGTCCCCATTAGATGAAGTCTTGCTACAGTCGTGTGTCCCCATTTCCCCATTTCGAATTTCAGAGAAGTCTTGGTACAGTCGTGTGTCCCCATTAGACATTAGACAATCTTTGTGTTGAAGTTTTGGTACAGTCGTGTGTCCCCATTAGACGTGTGTCCCCATTAGATAGACCCATTAGACTTGGTACAGTCGTGTGTCCCCATTAGACATTAGGTAGATATTAGGTACAGTCGTGTGTCCCCATTAGATACCCCCCCTGGCAACGTTTGATGCGGCTTTTATCATATTCTCAAGGGTGCTCTTCGAGTAGGACAGGGCTGCGGATGAACCGGAAACACCCATTTTAAGGGCGCGTGTCAATATCATTCTGGTAAGAGGCTCGCTCATTTCCTTGACAGCCGCCTCAAGCCCTTCCTTTCCGACCTGTTTGGCGCTGATCTGACCTACGGCGCGCTTTGCCGCCCACCATGCCAGCGAAGCGGATACAGGGTCTGTCACCATGTCAAGCACAAGTCCGGCATTGACCTTGACCGCTCCCCGTTCCAGAAGCTGATGCGCAATCTCGGAGCCTGTGCCCATGAAACCGATAAAATCAAGCGGCAGCATGAGTACATCTATCGATATGCCTACTATCAGCCCAATGCAGGATCCGCGGGCGATGGTCACTTCGCCCGATTTGCAGACCATTCCGTCAAGGACGTAGGATGGAATACTGCCGAGTATCGGTATTACTCCGATGATGGAGGAAATCAGGGAGTATCTTTTCCATTTCGGATCTACATAATCAACACAGTCATAAGCGATGTTCTCTTTTGTGGAGGAGGATACAGCACAAAACTGAAGATTATAGGGTTTGTTGCCTTCATTTTTATTGAGAAGCGAATAGTCCGCAAACATATACGTATGGTTATTGTCGGCGTCGCACCCTTTCTGCTCGTCACAGCACGGCACCTCCCTGCCAAGGGAAATATCATAACACATAAGCGTTTTCTGGGCAGGATCCGGCCAGACACGCTGAAGCTGGGCATAAGCCTCCGTCCTGCCGACAGGGGGAGCTACAAAACTCAGACGGTATTGTGAGGCATCAGGTCCGCTTCCCTTGTCTATATTTTTACCGTTGCAGTCCACTTTCTGTCCATTCCAGAGGACACAGCGGCCACTTGACCTTATCTGGACAACATACCCGCGCGTGTTGTCAAGCGTCGCGTGATATAATTTCTTATATGTGGAAAGAGGCTCGCTCGTTCCCTCCACAAAGCATTCCGATTCGCCGTTAAACAAGTGATGTGCGCATCCGCCAAGCAAAAACTTGTCCTCATATCCCGATTTCTTGCTGTCCTCCATATTTATGCGGCTTTTACTATATGTCGGGCTTGACAGAAGCACCGGCGTCTCGGCCTTTGCAAATGTTTCCGGATTATACTTTACCCTGTTAAGGACAAAGCTTCCATCCGTCCATGTGAAGTCGCCAAGATCGATCCGTTTTTCCTGCATAGGAATCTGATCTTCAGAGTTGCATGAACCCTCCTGGCTCTCGACACAGGTATTTGACAGGCATCCCTCCTTGCAGGCCTTTGCAAGATAGGGCTTGTATTTTCTGTGCGCCTTGTCCAGATGTGCAAATTTCGGAGAGCCTATATCGATTCCGACCACTCTCGTCCACCTGACCTTGCCATAGAGATTCGCGTCTCCTGAAACATCATTCGGCACGGTGACAAACATGAGCCTGGTTGCTGAACAGTCAGACAGCCTCAATTTATATTTTTCAAAAATGGAGTTTTTCGGCTGTGAAGTCTGAACCACGCCCTCGATCTTCGGAGTCTGAATTTCGGCGTAGTCTACGCATTTGAAGCTCGGATCGGCCGGTTTGTCAGCCGTCGGAACCTGCTGTGACCACTTTCTCACCGAATCTCGCGTCACAAGCTTGAAAGCACGGTCCCAAAGTTCCACTCCATTCCATTTGTATTGAACCTCTACATCAACAAGGTGCCATTTGTTGTTTGCCTCATATTCCTTGCAGTCAGCAAAACCTACTTCATTCTCTCCTGTC
>JADFZC010000092.1 GCA_015232735.1 Oligoflexales bacterium
GAGCCTCCGCCTTTTCGGTAAAATTGGCGAGACCTGCGAAGAGAATCGTAATTTCCATGATTTTGGGTTTATTATCGAGGACCTTTTTCCCTGATACAATGTCATTTACAAGTTTATGGGGCAGAAACCGTTTCAAGACATTTATGATCGTTGTATATTCGTGAAAATAATCGACTGTCCTGGCGAATTAAGCAGTCAAAGGATAGAAAAAAACGAATCGATCTTTTTCCATTATCCTCATTTGCTCTATCCCTATTTTAACATGGAGAATATCCTATTTTTAGTTGAAAATTGAAAAGATAGCTGTCAATTGCACTTTGGCACTTGGAATGGCATACTTGCTCATATGAAGGATCCACCTTGATCTTGTTATTTTTTGTAAACCCGGCCTTGAAGGACGAGGTTTACTTAAACTTGATGAAAAACCAATAGTGGATCTTTTATTTTTAAATTTCAATACTTAACCCAGTCCCATTGCGGTTTAACATATTTTTGCAAAGGTATTAATGTATGAAAGACAGAAGAAACGAAATTCTGGCAAGGCAGCTGGTTCATTATTCCATCTCCCTGCAAAAAGGCGAGATTTTATATCTGGAAGTCAAGGGGAAAGAGGCGCTTGAGCTGGCCAAGGATATTATAAGGGAGGCCACGCTGATAGGGGCCATTCCATTCTGGTTTTATAATGACGAATCGGTGGAGCGATCCTGGCTTAAGGACACGTCCCGCGAGCAGATGAAAATTTTCGGGGAGATCCATCTGGATCTTATGAAAAAGGCGGATGCGTATATAGGTCTGAGGGGGTCAGATAATCCTTTCAATTTCGCCGACATAGATCGACAGAAGCTGAAGATGCGGGAAGAGCTGTTTGTAAATCCGGTCCATTTTGACGAGCGGGTGAACAGGACGAAATGGGTTGTGCTCCGCTATCCGAACAATGCCATGGCGCAGCTTGCCGAGACTTCTCTGGAGGCTTTCGAAAATTTTTACTATGAGGTCTGCTGCCTTGATTACGCCAAAATGTCAAAATCATGCGATAAGCTTGTTGAGATTATCGAGGCCACAGACATGGTGAGACTGACAGGCAAAGGAACGGATCTTACGTTTTCAGTAAAGGGCATTCCGGCAATAAAATGTGACGGCAGGCTCAACATCCCGGACGGTGAAATATTCACGGCTCCTGTCAGAAATTCCATAAATGGGACAATATCCTTCAACACTCCGACATTGTTCCAGGGAATCCTTTTCAAGGACATATGCCTTACATTCAGGGACGGCAAAATCATAGACGCTTCATGCGAAGGCGACAGCAGAAAATTGAATGAAATTTTTGACAGCGACGAAGGGGCAAGATATGTGGGAGAGTTTGCAGTCGGGGTCAACCCTCTCATACTGCATCCCATGAAGGACACGCTGTTCGACGAAAAGATTTCGGGTTCCATCCATCTTACGCCGGGCAATTGTTACGATATGGCAAAAAACGGCAATAAATCGATCATACACTGGGACCTTGTGCTCATACAGAGGGCCGACTACGGCGGCGGTGAAATGTGGTTTGACAACAAGCTTGTGAGGAAAGACGGAATATTTGTGGACAAGGAACTTGAATACGCCTTTTCCAAGGAGAATCTGTCCGTTTCCTCCAATTGATGCTGACTATCTTACTTTTCCTCTCGCAAGCGAGGCAAAGACACCGATAAAGCATAAAATCCCGCAAATGGCAAAAGTGATATTGACGCATGATACAAGGACGTCTCTGTGGGATGCGTCTATCGGATCGTTTCCAAGGTAAAGAGCAAATACGAGAGTCGCGATTCCCATGCTCAGCATTTGTCCTGTCATGCGCATGGTGCCAAGTGTTCCTGAAGCCACACTGTAGAATTTTTTCTCCACGGAACTCATCACTGCATTTGTATTTGGTGACGAAAACAGGGCAAAGCTTATTCCAAGTACTGCAAGGCTCGAAATGAGTATCGAGAGGGATGTTCCTCCGGACAGAAAGTAAAAGCTGAAAAGCACGGCAGCCGTAAGCCCCATTCCAACCGAAGCCAGATAACGAGGGTCAATCCTGTCGCTCAGCCTGCCGGCGTATGGAGAAAGTAGCGCCATGAATACCGGCTGGGACACAAGGACCATCCCGGCCTCCCGCGGTGAAAGCCCTTTTGCGTACTGAAGATAGAGGCTTAGCATGAAACCGACCGCGTATGTTGCCGAGTAGTTTATAAGTGCTGCGAGGTTTGAAAATGCAAATACGCTGTTGTCTCGAAACATCCTGAGATCGAGAAGGGGGCTTTCTATTCGGAATTCCCAAACCGTGAACATGGAAAAGGACACAACCATTCCTGACAGAAGAAGCCACCCCCTAACATGGGGCAGATTTGAAAAACCGAAGATCAGGAACGCGAGGCTGACACCATACAATACGGCCCCCTTAAAATCAAATTCATCCCCTTTTGCCGGACGCCATTCCTCCACGATTAATTTTTTCCCGAAAAATATGCACATAAGCCCGATAGGTACATTGAACAGAAAAACATAACGCCAGCCGAGATACTGGGTCAGAAGACCTCCGACAAGAGGCCCCAGTGAAAGTCCCACATAGGTTGCAGCTGTTGTAAAACCGAGTGTCCTCCCGCGCCTTTCAGGAGGAAAGACGGAAATGAGAATCGGCATCGAGGTGGAAAAAGCCATGGCTCCGCCGAATCCCTGAAAAACACGCATTACAAGAAGAAACCACGCATTGGGTGAGAATGCCAGCGCAAGCGATGCCAGGGTGAAAACCATGAATCCCAGGAGAAAGAATCTTCGCCGTCCGTAAATATCTGCAAGCCGTCCAAGAGGAACCAGGAAGATCGCCGTTGCCAGTATGAATGATGTTTGCATCCAGCTCAGCATTATTGCGTTGAGACTGAGTTCCTTTGTCATCGAAGGCAGGGCTACATTGACTGCGGACCCCATGAAGGGTGTAATAAAAGCGGCCATGGCCATAAGCAGGAGAAGCGCCGTGCTGTTTGTTTTGGAAGCCATCTAATAGTCCCGTCTGCTCCGAGGCTCATAATGTTTTGATCCTTCTTCATTATTGATTCTCTCTGTTCAGGGGTCAGGGTGTAAAGCAGTTTTTGGAGTAATGCATCATTTGATGATTTAATTGGCAGGATTTTTCTTGAGGACTGTAAACCCGGCCCTGAAGGACCGGGTGTCGAATCAGGAGAGGCTTTAAACCTCTCCTGATTTTAGTTAGATTGAAGGGCCTCGCCCTGAAGGACGAGGTTTCCTTGAACCTGATGAAGAGTTGGACATCCCTTCTATCTTATTGATTTTTGAAATACAATGTTTCATAATAAGTAGCGTGTTTCATATGTAAATTTCAAAGTTATCCTGTCATCCTGAACGTCGGTGAATATCCGGGACGCTGAGTTCTTTCACTGGCGAAAGTGGCGACATGACGGGTTTTGAAATGACATCTGGACAAGAGAGTTATCGTTTCGCCCGTTCAATGGACATTTTTTGAAAGGAAAAGTTATGCGAACAAGCATTATAGCGATTTTGATACTGATCGCAATCCTTGCAATTCCCCTTTATCATTTTGGCGTTCTCAGAAGCATTGATGTCGTTGAAAAACAGATGCCTCCCACGGTTTTTGTATTTGAGAAATACCAAGGATCCTACAAGGGAATTGGCGATATCATGAAAGAACTGCATAAAAAGCTTGAATCCGACGGCATTAAGGTGGAGCGTGGAATCGGCATATATTTCGATAATCCTTCAAAGGTGGATGCCTATCATCTCAGGAGTCTGGCTGGAGCGGTCATCGAAGGTGAAAATCTTGAAAAGATCAAACAGTTCAGCAGCAAATATCTTATGGCGGAACTTCAGAGTGAGCCGGCTTACCATGCAGAATTTCCCCTGAAAGGGGACATTTCATATATGATCGCACCAATAGTGGTGTGGCCAAGGTTCAACAAAAAAATGAAGGATAGTTCCTCTGAGCCAACAGCAGGTATTGAGATCTATGACTCCAAAAACAGTAAAATTGATTTTTACATGTATTCAAAGGGTGGAATGGACCGGTTTGATCTGATGTGGAGACAGTGAACATGGATCCAACAGGTGCCCCCGGGCAAATGCAAAAAACCAGGATAGTCAAGGGGTCGTCATCTTGAGCGTAGCGAAAGATCTAACACAACTATCAGAGATGCTTCACTTCGTTCAGCATGACGCCGGGAACTTCTGTGCATCCAACGCATTGTTTGGCAACGGAGATAAGCTATGGTAAAAACATTTGGTATTTTTTCTATTGGAAGATTTGTTCGCATCTTGCTCAGCACTTCATTTATTATTGCCATATGTCCAAATGCGATCTCCGAGAATGCAGATAAGGAGAACGTCAGGAAAGTTGAAAAGGACGGTTCCAAAGACTCAGGCAGGGAAAATGCCGGAAACGTGGAAAAAGATGCTCCCAAAGACGCAGGCAAGGATAATGCCGGAAACATGGAAAAAGGTGCTTCCAAAGACGCAGGCAAGGATAATGCCGGAAACATGGAAAAAGGTGCTTCCAAAGACGCAGGCAAGGATAATGCCGGAAACGTCGAAAAAGATGTTCCCAAAGACGCAGGCAAGGATAATGCCGCAAACGTCGAAAAAGATGCTTCCAAAGACGCAGGCAAGGATAATGCCGGAAACGTCGAAAAAGATGCTTCCAAAGATGCCGATGATGAAGATGCAATGGACTTGGAAGAGGATGGTCCCAAAGACGCAGGTAAGGAAAAAAATGAACCGGAGCCTGATGCCAAGACTCTTCTCAGCAGGATAGACAGCCTTAGACATTTTCCATCTGAGGGTTTTGATACAGACAGCGCATTCATAAACATCGATCCCTCTGAAAAAAAGGAAATTGGCAGGGTTGAATACAGGGTTGTCAGTTCCAAAAATTATGAAAACGTGATTGCCATTACCATGAGTGATCCACCTGGACAGCGTGCCATCATACTTTCTCTTAAAAACGCCATGTGGTTCCAGAAGGAAAACATGCAGCAGGCAGTCCGCATATCGCCTGCCCAGAGGTTATTTGGGGAAGCCGCCAATGGCGACGTTGTTCTGACAGTTCTTGCCCGGGATTATTTGCCAACAGAAATAAAAAAATTGAAAGAGGATTTTTACAGACTGACTCTGATCCCAAAAACCGACAGTGATGCCGCCTACAGCCGTATTGTAGTCCGTTCCGATGGCAAAGGCAAAATCCAGAATGCCGATTATTATGCCATTTCCGGTAAACTCCTTAAGAGCGCCACCTTCTCCTATGTTCCCCTGAAAAAAAGCATAGGCTTCAGGCTTTATTCCCAAACCATCAGCGATGCCATTCGCAAGGATCATAAGACCAGGATAGCTTATCCCAAGCGCCCTGCTTTGCGATCCCTTCCCAAGAGTGCATTCAATCCCAATAACCTGCTTCAAGCAGCCAAAATGATTCTTAAAGTCCCGCTAAAGAAAGATGAAGATTCAAATAACTGATTTTCCTTCAAGGAGTGAACTGTGATTTTCGGTGCCTCATTACTGGCTCTCAATCTTGGCCTTGAAACAAGTTACCACAAAATCCCTGAAATAGCAGATCCCAGAAAAGACAGCTACGTCCATAGGGTGGGCGGCGACATGACCTTGGGGGGAGATTCGCCTTACCAGATGTTATCAAGCGGCGATTGCTATCTTATCGATGGCGAGCTCATGGCGGCACGGCCGCGCGCGGCCAGATTCGATCAGGAGAAAAAACGATTTTGTCAGCTCCGGGAACTGTATGGCCAGTCGTCAGATCTGGATTACAAGATAAAAATCGGAAAACAGGGAATAGGGATCTCCCAGGCTCAAATTTCATCGCCTGCTAATCCTTTAAGAGCCGGTCTGATCCAGGGGGGAATATGGGGACGCCATGAGGGAATTCCAATAATCTGGATGGAAATGACTTGGGATGTGTGGGGAAATTTTGCTTTCGCCCTTGCAAGTGACGGGAAATTTGGAAACCCGGAGCCCCTTCTGTTTGGACGCCTTACCCATTCAATGGCGGATCTCTCCATGATATTGACGCGAAAATTCCTTGGTTTGGCCGTAAGGGGGCCGGTTGGTGACAACATAATTCTCTATAGCGAAGCAAACCTTCATGGAGTGAATGACGAGCCAACGGAAATGACCCCCGTATATCGCGATTTATATAGTGACGCCCTTTTGGGCATGTCCATATCAAGTTACGTCGCGGACGGGGGCAGTTATACCCTGGCAATTGAATACCTGCTCAACAGCCACGGCATATCCGAAAAACTGAGTTCTGACGGGTTGCGTGTAATCAGCAATATCGCGGGAGAAAAGGATATCCGGAAAGCCTATTACAATTTTCCATCTTCCGAAGAGGAAAAGGTATCGGATTGGCCGTGGGGTGATTTTTTGAGTCGCAATTATCTTTTCCTGAATCTCTACCGCAACGATGCCAACCTTGGATTGAATTTGAATTATCTTTGGAACATGGTTGACCGAGGAGGGCGTATTCAGGCCGGTTACCGATATAAGAATCTTTCACACCCTTTTTTGACACCGTTTATTATTGGAATAGCCTACATTCATTATCACGGCGCGGAACTAAGTGAATATGGACAGGCGGCACAGGTCTATGGGAAAAACCATTATCAGATTTCGCTGGAATACAATTTGTGACGAGTATCATTTGGGTAAGGCTCTTTTAGGGAGGTTATATAACGTTGGCGTAGTCGTGGTCGTGGTCGATGCGTGGTCGCATGCTCGTTGTCGAAAAGAAGCCACGCGAATAACTCGCATAACATATACGACTACGAATCGACTACAAATCGACCACGACCACGACTATGCCCACGCCAATATTTGATGAATATGACCTCCCTAAAAGAGCCGTACCCGTATCATTTATCGCTCTTGAAAAAGTAATAATGGGCAAATACCCCGGCCCCCCATCCAAAGATTACGTAAATGGACCATAAAATATTGGGTGTGTATTGGAGGTTTGTGATTACGAGAAGAGCTGTAATCAAAAGATATACCGCAAGGTGGCATCGAAAGCCGAGACTTTTTCCCTTTTCCATGCATTTATTTTTATATTCCTTATAGTTAACATGTTCCTTCGCCCCTTCTCCATTTTCCATGAATGCATCCTTATATATCTTATGCGCTTTATATTTCCAGTATTCGCCCCTTCCTTTGCATTTCATATCTTCAGACGGATATCTGGAGCTTACCAGATAAAGAACCGCCATAAGGCAGCCCCATCCGAAAAGCGGATAATGAAACCAGATATGTTGAGGGGAATAAGACAGGTTAATGATCACAAGAAGGATATTTATTACAATGTAGATCGCAAGATTTGCTTTGAAATAGTTTTTAAGATGCATTTTTTAAATCTCCTATAAATACTGATGGTTTTTGATGATATTCCCTCTAAAAAATGTTGCAATATAAAAAAGTCGATATTTTCCAGGCATATCCTGTCAGGCGGAAAAGGGCAAATCCGGTGAAATCTCAGTACTCTTCTCGTCGGTTGTTACAAGAGACACCACGTAACGTCCGCCTCGTGCAAGGGTCACATCGTATGTCTTGATCCTTGCTTTGTGCTCGCCTGGCAATTTGAATGAGATATTATTTTCGCCATATTCTTCCAAAGTGAATTCAGTCTGTTTTTTATAATCCAGTTTTAAAAGTGCGTTTTCGATAGCTACAAGTCTTGCTGAAGTCAATTCCTCACTTTCGCCGTAGCGGCTTAACACCTCATAGGTATTTTGATGTCTTGAGACCACATCCTTTACTTCCTGTTCGTTTGAACGGTCATAGACCCTCGCTATGCTGCATGACAATCTGTGTTTCGCCACAAATACGATAGCATGATAGTCGGTATGGCAGTAGTCGAAATTCCATTTTTCATCCCCTATCATCACGCTGAGTTTTTTATTTTCATCAACTGTGACAATAGCCTTCTTACCTTTGAGCCTGGAAGCACCCTCCATTCGGGGAAAGGACTCTTCAATAAGGTTTTGGAAGAGTTCATAGCACATTTCATCCTTCATGACACGAAGCTCCGGGACGTAGGCCATGTTATATCCGATATCGTTGTCTTTTATCGTTTTTATGAATCCACAGGTCTTATCCAGAAAAGCCTTTGGATCGCGGTCTGCCGGATAGACGATCTCCTCTATCGAAAGTCTGCTTTTGTCGATCCTCATGACTTTGCCTTTGAAACCGGTCATCCTTTCAACCACCTTTCCACCGGAAACGATTGACTCGACGTCCCCGAGTACGAACTTGTCGTCGTCAAGACTACCGATTCCGTAGTTGATCCTTTCACCATCCGCAAAAGGCTTATTTCCGAAAAACTCCAATTTTCCGATTGATACCGGTATCACATTATACCGCATACTCATGATAAGAAGGGTTTGCATAAGACCATCCCTGTTATACGGATCTCCAAGCACAAGAGCGCCTTTACGATCGAGAAATCCCTCGGAACAGTCTATTGCCGAGCTTTTTGACTGCGATCTTACATATATTTTGTTCTCGTCAACTGAGAGAACACCACCGAGGACGTGAAACAGCGGACCATGGGTCAAAACAGGCCCATAAAAATCGCGGGAGGGTATAAAATCCAGTTTTTTGTCTTTTGGAATTTTATGA
>JADFZC010000093.1 GCA_015232735.1 Oligoflexales bacterium
AAGGAGCTTCTTGATGATGTGCACATTAAATTGGATAAATCGGTGTCTACCGATGATCCGGACGCCGGGGAGATACTGTTCAAAGGAAACAATTTGATGGGCGGATACTGGAAAAAACCGGAGGAAAATGAAACTGTGTTCACATCGGACGGCTTTTTCCGTACCGGAGATGTCGGCAAGTTTGATGATGAAGGATTCCTTTATATTATAGGCAGAATAAAGGAGCAGTACAAACTCACTAACGGAAAATATGTTGTCCCTACGGTAATGGAAGAAAAATTTAAAAGGAGCCTGCTTATAGACAACGTATCAGTCATCGGAGAGAATCAGCGATACAGTGTTGCCATAATTTCGCTTAATAAGGCTGAAACATTCGCGGCAGCAAAGAAAAACGGGATCAAAATCGAATCAATAGATGAAAGTGACCTGATGAGCAACAAGGAACTGGTTTCAATGATAGACAAGGAACTTCTCCAGATGCAGGCTGGATTCAAGGAATATGAGAAGATCAGGAATTTCTATCTGACTTTTGATGAATGGACACCTGACAACAATATCCTTACCCAGTCCATGAAGGTTAAACGCAGGGAAGTAAATCGAAGGTATGCTGACAAAATTGAAGCAATGTATCTTTGATTGGATAAGGTGGCTTACTTTTTCACCACAATTTTAAATTCGATATTCTCAGTAAGTTCCTTGCATTCCCCAAAAGTACCGGCTTCCACCGCACTCTTAAGATAGCAGCACGTTGTGGCATTTATCTGGCTGGACCCCTTTTCAAAAGCATCCAGGTCTTTTGCATTTATCCCGTCAGTCCAGAGAAATGGTTTGCTTTTCAGAAAATAATCATATGCGATGGCAGGACTTTCAGGTTTCCATGTCGACATGGACTTGCCATCCAGGAGAACTTCGGCCTTGGAAAGCAGACATATTCTGTCGTTTCCAGGAATTACCTTTTCAAGCATTGCAACAAAATCATTGGCCAGGACATCGCCATTGAACGGATATGGGAGAGATCCGCCCCTCATTGCAGGGTCTACGGAAGGAAGGGCTTTTGAGATTAGATCGCTCCATTGCTTTACTCCAGTTTGATAACCGCTGCATGGGCTGTCCGTAAGTGAATCAATGGAATAGAAAATCCTTGTGAGTTTCTGTTGATCTTCAGGGAGTGCGTTGAATGATGATACTAAAGAAGATATCGAACAGTCTCTGGGAAGCTTGTCTGCGTTGTGGCCGGGATGGTCTGTTATTGTTATTATGACTTTTATTGAGTCAGCGGATGCTTCTTTTTGAAGATTCTCAAGAGCTGTTTTCGTAGCTGCAAGAGCTATTTCATTGGAGTCGCCGCCACCGGTCGCGATCTGTGCATTTACAGCGCTTTTAAATGAGTCAAGATTGGAGGTCAGCGGTAAAATGGTCTCGATGGAATCTCTGAAAGGAACCAGTCCGAGTTTGACTTCGAATTTTTTTTCGGTGAGCTTTGCGACAAATCCTCCTATTCCGTTTTTTATACCTTGAATATTCACAGCCATGCTTCCCGTGACATCAAGCGCAAAGTATATGGCCAGCGGCCTTAACCCTTTTGTATCGTCATCTTTTGTTGTTTTTCCCGCTGAAAACTGGATTCCGACATCAAGACCGGAAGGAACCGGCAGTACATCGGCAAATCGTTTTTTAATGGCTCCGCCTTCGCTGTCGACAACGTTGGTTGCTTTCAGAGTATCGATAATTACAGGTTTCTTTTGAACCTCGGTATCGACAAGAAATTTGCTTTCCGGTGTATCATCAGTCTTTGAACTATCCTCATTTTTGCTTGTATCGGAAGTGGCGCCGGATAACACTTCCTTATCTGACGCAGGTGTTTTTGATGGGACGGATGAAGTGTCAGGCATAGGAGCTGCCTTTGACGCATTTGAAGAAGATACGCTGCCACCCGGGTTTGATGTCCTCATGTTTTTACTGTCTTCAAACTGTTTTTTGCCGCATGACAAAAGTAGGATCATGCATGAAAGAATCACTTTTAAGTTTATCATCCTTTTCATCTTATTCTCCCGCCTTATGGATTATGGTTTTGGTCTATAAAAAATTTTAAATGATGTTTACCAAACGAAAAAACGGCTCAGAAAGGAGTTCAGTAAATAATAAGAGCATTAAAGGATCAGATTTCTCCTCTAACGATTAGGATTGATTCAAATTGACAGTAAAGTCCTTACTTTATTTCATGCAAGAAATGTTCCATGTATTTTTGCCAAAATTACATTTTGTAATCATGCCGGATATAACCGGAAAATGATTATTGTCGAATTTTCAAATTTTTGGAAAATTGACATTTTTTTTCCTGGATCATTTGCGTCGGAAATATAATAAGCAATATCCATTAAACAAAGCTTCATCTGTCAGATATTTTCTGGTGCTATAATGAAAAAAATTATACTTGATTGAGCCATGACAAATTGAAAAGCCGGATGTTTTTGGTGAAGGTGCGGTTTCTTTCCACCGATGCGCCTCAAGTCACTGCAAGGCATTTCCCTCAAGAAGTACAATATCATGTGGCTTATTAAGCATTATGTCTATTGAAATGGAGTCAAGGTTGCCATAACTAGCATATTCTTTCCCATCGATGAAAAGTCTGTAACCTGTCGTCCTGTCAAGACGCGAGACTGTTAGCGAGGTTACCCTGCGGGGGTCGAGACCTTCAGTTGTTGATACAATGAGCGCCTTTTTCTTTTTGTCATAGACAGCCCTTGAAAGGACCATATCCGGGAATGCCGGATTCGTTATTACAGGCGAATCAGGATCGTTTCCTCTAAACGGCTGAAGGTGCAGGTTTCTGATTCCGTCTTTGGTATTGGCCCTTGCCAGCGCCACGGCTTTGTCGGTCAGCGAAATGCCCTTGACGCTAAGACCGGGATAGATTGCAATAGGCACTTCAAAAGTCATAGGGTATGAAAAGGAACCGTCCTTTGACCATTTGCCCCTGAAGCTATCGTCTGACCATCTTGCCATCTTATCGCGAAGGGAAATGTCGCCCATTTCCGCTGCAAGAACCGCAAAAAAAGGTGTTGCCAGCTGGTTGAAGAAGCCGTTCTTTACGCAGTATGCAGTTTTACCGCCCTTTTTTTCGACAATATGGGTTTTAAGCATGAATGGATAGTGCTGTTTGACAACCAAAGGCTGCCATGCATTCATAAAGGCGCCGTTCCAGCCATCGACCGTTGCACTGTTGAATCTGAGCAGCTTCATTGCCGAGAGGGGACCAACCAAATTATCGAGCCAGTTATCCAGCTTGAGATCTCTTTCCTTGTATCTCTTTTTTTGCTTGACGAGCCACATTATCGAAACCTCATGATCTTTCGGATCGATAATTTCCTCTTTAATAAACCATTCCATGAGTTTTATGCTTGCTCTTGGGAAATAGTCGGTTCCATGAAGCTGGTCATAGAGCAAATGAGCCAGTATCGGGTGCTGGTTGCATACGGCAAAGCATACATTCGGTTCGCATTGAATGCAATGGTCAGGGTTGTTCATGAATTGATCGAATATGATTTTCTGGAGTTTGTTATGATCGTATGTATATTTTTCATTATTGCTCCATTCAAAGACGATCGATCCTGGCTGGCTCCATTTCATATCAAGATAAAGTTTTTCATATAACGCTATCATTTGTGCCAGATGGCCTGAGTACATAATATTTTTTACCCGTATGGGATCGCGTTCGGACGGGTAGGGCCTATCAAAATTGGGTTCAAAGTGAGGCATTCCCTTGCTTGTCGAGGCCCAGTAATCCCACACAGCCTTTCTTTGCATTTTCCTGATGAGACGATCCATGAGAGGCTGTATCATATCCGTGTTTGCCGGCACTTTATGAAATTGCTCAAGAGCAAGGAAGTAGGTCATGAATGCAAGCGTATAGCGGAACGAGGCCATGGATGTCTGCATGGCGCCTGTCTTCGGGATTCCATAAAGATTGCCTGACGGCAGCAGACTGAAATCATCAAGATCCTGTCGAGCGATTGTCATAAAATATCTAAGGTGTCCTATTTCCATTCTGTCCATCTGAGGATAGGAATCCGGAACAATGTTGTCCGGATAGACTGCTGCCGGTTTTGCGCTTGTTTTTGCTTCAAGGGCGCAGGGGAAAAAAAGTATCAGAAAAAAAATTACAAACTGCATTTTTAGTCGACATATTTTCATCTGACTGCCTCCTTCCTCAATTTTTAAAAGTTTTTTCTACCAGTGAGAAAACCTGTCCCAATGCTTCCTTGATTCCACCTGGATTACTTCCTCCAGCTTGTGCCATATCCGGATTACCACCTCCTTTTCCTCCGATAAGGTGGGCAAGGCCGTTAATTATCTCATTCGAGTTAATATTCTTGGGGGCTTCCTTCCCGCGTGCCGCAAGTATGTAGGCCTTTCCGCTTTCCATGTCCGACATGCCAAGAACTATTATGGCCGAGGATCTTTTTTGTTTGAGCCGGTCGGCAACTTCCCTGAGTTTTTTTATTCCGGTCGAATCAAAATCAACCATCTGTGATATGACAGGATAACCCAAAATTTCCCGTGCTGAGTCGATCATTTCATCAATCCGGGAACCCAGGTTTTTGGATTTCAGCTGTTCAACCTCCTTTCGGAGGGATTTTTCCGTATTGAAAAGTTTTTCAATTTTATTCAGGAGATCGTCAGTGGATGCGGATTTGAACTTATCCCTTACATGTTTGGATTCCTCATCTTTTTCCTGAAGATAATCAAATGCGGTCTTTGATGTATAGGCTATTATGCGCCTGACACCAGATGCAATGCTTGATTCGCTTATTATTTTAAAAAGATTGATTTCGGAGGTCATGGCGACGTGCGAACCTCCGCAAAGTTCTGTTGAAAAATCCCCGACATGGACAACACGCACCTCATCCCCGTATTTTTCGCCGAAAAACGCAATCGCTCCGCTGTTGATTGCGGCATCTTTTGTCGTAACGTCGGTGTTTACCTTCTGTGAACTCCAGATCTTCTCATTGACCATTTTCTCAACAGACCAAAGCTCTTCAGGGGTTACAGCCGTGAAGTGTGAAAAATCAAACCTCAGCATATCCGGGCTTACAAGAGAACCGGACTGTTTGACATGCGTACCAAGTACCGATCTCAGAGCCCAGTGGAGCATGTGTGTGGCAGTATGGTTTTTTGCCGTGAGTTCCCGAATATGCCTGTTCACTTTTTGCTTGTATATATTTCCTTTTATTATGGTCCCGTGTTTTGGCCTGACTACGGCCATTGTGATGGGCCCAGAGGGTTTTTGAACATCGATGACTTCCCCCATAAAACCGTTTCCCTCAATCCAGCCCCTGTCACCCGTTTGTCCTCCGCTTTCACCATAGAAAGGGGTCTTTTTAAAAATCAGGCATAGCTCGGTCCCCTCAGGTTTTCCGACACAATCGTACTCCTTTGCCGCAACCATTTGTCCTTCGATTTTTATCATCAGCGATACAAGTTTGCTTTCAAGTTCAAAAGAGTCATAGCCTGCAAATTCGGGCCAGTCTCCATTTGCTGCCAGTGTTTGTTCCAGTTCGGAGAAAAATTTCGTATTCGAGTCCACTTCTCCGCCTTTCCAGCTTTGTCTGGACATTTCTTTCTGCCGGCTCATGGCATTTTCAAAACCTTTCTCATCGATAGAAATGTTTTTTTCCTTGCAGATTATTTTTGTGAGATCCAGGGGGAATCCATAGGTATCGTACAGCTTGAAGGCAACCTCGCCTGAAAGGACGGTTTTCGCACTTGACAGTTCTTCATCCAGAAGCGTCAGCCCTCTTTCCAGTGTCTTGAGAAAAAGTTCCTCTTCAGATACGACGACCTTTTCAATCAGTTTTCTTTGATTCAATACATATGGATATGCCTCCTGCATCTGGTCTATTACGTATCCGCATACCTTGTAAAGAAACGGTTCGGAAAAACCAATATTTTTTCCATACCGTATAGCTCTTCGCATAATCCTTCTCAGAACATATCCTCTTCCCTCATTGGATGGCATGACACCATCACCGATAAGAAACGTAGTAGCCCTGGCGTGGTCCGCAATGACCCTGTAGGGAAACGCGCTTTGAGTTCCTGCTTCGTACTTTTTGTCCAAAAGGGCGGCTGTTTTCTTAAGAATGTCCACGAACGAATCGATGTCGTAATTGCTGTCAACATCCTGGATAACTGACGCCATACGTTCGAGCCCGGCTCCGGTATCGACTGATGGCCGCGGCAAAGGTGTGAGACTGCCTTTTTCGTCTCTTTCATATTGCATAAATACCAGGTTCCATATTTCTATGAAACGGTCACATTCGCAACCGACTTCACATCCGGGTTTTTTGCATCCATATTTTTCGCCTCTGTCCACGAATATTTCACTGCATGGCCCGCAGGGCCCCGTATCTCCCATGGCCCAAAAATTGTCTTCATTGAATCGGTAGATTCTGTCCCTTGCAATTCCAATGTCTTTCGCCCAGATATCAGCAGCCTCATCGTCGTCCCTGTGTACGGAGACATAGAGCCTGTCTTTCCCGATTCCAAGCTCCTCCGTCACAAAAGTCCAGCCATATCTGATGGCTTCCTTTTTGAAATAGTCGCCGAATGAGAAATTGCCAAGCATCTCAAAAAAAGTATGATGTCTCGCGGTAAATCCCACATTTTCAAGATCATTGTGTTTGCCTCCGGCTCTTACGCATTTTTGAACCGTGGTGGCCCTTTTGAAATTTTTCTTTTCCTTGCCAGTAAAAACATCCTTGAATTGAACCATGCCCGCATTTGTGAAAAGGAGGGTTGGATCATTGTGGGGAATCAGGGATGAACTTTCGACGACGGTATGGTCATGCTTTTTAAAAAATTCCAAAAATCTTTTGCGAATCTCAGCTGTTTTCATTTAGTGTTTCTTTCCGAAAAAAATTTATAAAGACTTGATAAACTCGATAATCAGTTGGACAATTTGTCCGTTAGCCCCGGCTTCATTTATAGCTCCTGCAGGGGATTCGGACCAGGCCATGATATCAAAATGGGCCCAGGGCTTGTCCTGTATGAATTTATGCAAAAACAGGGCTGCGGTAATCGCCCCGGCATAAGGGGATGAACCGCTGTTTCCTATATCGGCCACGCTTGATTTAAGATGTGCCGCATAAGGCTGATATAGCGGCATCCGCCATGCAAAATCTCCCATTTTCCGGCCGGCCTTCAGCATCCTGTCGCAAAGCTTGTCGTTATTGGTAAAAAGATTGGCGATTTCTATTCCCAGGGCAACTCTCGCCGCACCTGTAAGGGTTGCGATGTCTATTATTGCTGAAGGCTCATCATCTCCTTTCTGCTTGATGGCCACATCTATTGCGTCGGCAAGCAGAAGTCTGCCTTCGGCGTCGGTATTTTGGATTTCAACGCTTTGACCGCTTCTTGAAGTCAAAATATCGCTTGGCCTTATCGCGTTCTTATCGACGGAGTTTTCCGCAAGAGGCAAATAGATATCCACGGGAATTTGCGATTTTGTCTCAATAAGCCAATATAACAACCCGAGAAGGGTGGCTGATCCTCCCATGTCTTTCTTCATCAGTTTCATGCTTGTGGACGGTTTGATATTGAGTCCGCCTGTGTCAAAAGTAATGCCTTTTCCAACAAAAGCATAAGGTTTCTTAATACCCTTGCTGGTTTTTGCGGGACGATATCTGATATGAACAAGGCAGGGCGGATTTTCAGAACCCTGTCCCACGCCGAGAATAAGGCCCATTCCCTCTTTCTCAAGCCTTTTCCTGTCCCATATTTCTATTGTTGTGCCGTGTTTTCCCCCGAAAAATGATTTAATGGTACTGGTGAAGGTAGCCGGGTTCAGTTCATTCGGAGGTACATTGACAAGATGACGGACGAGATTGACCGATTGACCCGTAAGGACGGCTTCTTCGATCAGATTCCTTTTTGTATTTGGAAAATAGAGATTGACAGATTTCGGGGCATTCTTTTCCTTGGCTCTTGCCTTGTTGAAGGAGTAAAGACCTATTTCGATTCCTGTGAGAGCTCCATATATTTCCTCGTCTTTCGCCTGTTCGAATATTATTTCCAGATTTTCAACCTTGTTTGAATCGATTCGAGGAATTATTGATCCGGCAAGGTCCCTCGCCTTTGCATAAGGAGTCGGTTTAAAAAAATCCTCTTCTGAGGCAGACTTGCCGTTTTGATTATTATTTTTTGGAAACAAAAGCCACAAGGGCCCTTTTTGCGCTGAAAGGTGATAACTTTCCTGGTCCGATTGTCTGACATAACTGAGTTCCCAATCTCTGACCTCGTTTTTTATCAGGGCTGAGACATTTTTTTTGTCATAGCCTGATCCGAAGAAATAGAGGGTTCCCGATTTTCCTTTTGCAGGGCTTTTTTTCAATAATGAGAGGTCTATGAAACTGTCGAAAGTCCAACCGAATATACTACCGTTTTTATTGTTTTTTTTGTGTTTGGTCCGTTTCATTTTATTAAATGACCTCATGCGATGAAAGATAAAAGTACAGGACAAAAATGTCTCGAAAGATCCCTTGCTGCGCAAAGGACTGTATGGGTACTTCCCCAATCCTTCGGTCTTCGAAGGTTTCATCGCCCTGTGAGCCAATGCGGCTGCCTTGGGATCTTTCGAAATTAATTTCCTAA
>JADFZC010000094.1 GCA_015232735.1 Oligoflexales bacterium
GAATTAAGATCCCTGAAAAAAGTCATAAATTCAAAGGATCAACTTTTGATATACCTTTCTGCTCATGGAACTTTGGGGCTAGGCAGAAAGGGTGAGCTTGAAAAAATTACAGTCCTTCATGACACGCAAAAGGACAGGCTTCAGGCGACAGGGCTGAGACACGGAGACCTTTATCGCGAACTCGGGGAGATCAAAGCCTCCAGAATATTGCTGATACTTGCAACCTGCCATTCGGGGCTTGGCAAATCCAAGGTAAAGGAGGAGGTCCAGCAGCTTCTGGCCGGTTCAAAGGGAACGCAGGAAAAACTGGCTGAAGAGTCTGAGAGCCTGCTTGTGCTTTCCGCATCAGCGCATGGCGAGACAGCAAGGGAGGACGACAGGCTGAAGGGAGATATCTATACCCATTTTTTTATCCAGGGTCTTTCGACCTATGACCGAAACCAGGACGGCGCCTACAGCGCCCTGGAAGCTCACGATTACGCCCTGGTAAAAACATATGAATACACAGGAGGCAGGCAGCGGCCCACGGCCGAAATCAGAATGATAGGGTCCGGCGACATTGTTTTGAGAGGGCATAAGCAGAAAGACGGACTTCCGGTTCTTCAGGCCTACAATCCCTCTTTTCAGGGGATAAGGCTTCAGGTGGAGGGCGGTGAAAAAGGGGTGTTGCCGCTTGCTTTTCCGCTGAAGGCTGGCCGCAATAAAATTTCAATATTTACGGCTGAAGAATCAAAACCTGTCAACAGCTTTACCGTAAAAGCGAAAAGCGGGGATGTCATTGAACTTGACCGGCTGATTATGGGACCGCCACTTAGCGCAGGACTTTCATTTTACCAGACAAGGTGGCTGTCGGCCAGATACCGCGAGCTTACAGGGAACCCGTATGTAACTACCGCAAGGCATGATGGAACATACCACTTCAATGAGTTCAGCCTCGGCCTTGTATTGGATATCTCCTCGGGAAAAAAACATTTGGTACGGAAAAATCTTGAGGCATCCTTCGGCAACGGGGTGGGTTTTGGCTTGGCGGCTGGGTACAGCCGCCATTTTCTCGGCGGAACGGCTTTGACGTTTGAGCTTCTGGGGATGCAGGAGGAACTTGAGATCGAATTCAGGGATCTTGTCACAGGTGAAAGCCTGAAATTCAAGGACCGGAGCTTCTCCTATGGCTACCAGGCAAGTGCCGGCTATCCCCTGGGCGGAATGTTTGAAGCCCGGCTTATGGCACAGCAGAAATGGAGCGGGTTTGACTTCGGTGAGGCAGGCTCGGTGAACAGCGGCAGCTTTTCGATTGGAGCAGGCATCAGGATGCGTTTCGGCGGATACGGGAGGAGATTATGAGAATAATCATTTTTTTATTGCTGATCGCAGGATGCAGCGACAAAGCTTCATTCAAGAATAAAGAAGCAAAAAATGAATTCCTGCCCCAGGAAAGCCCGATCAAACTTGTAGGATTTACCAGGTCGCTCATTGAACCGCAAAAAAGGTTTATGGGATATGGCAGAAACGCAGGCAGGGTGAGCGTGATCGATCCTGCTCAGGAAAGAGAAACAGAAGCTTTTCAAATAGATGTTGATTACGATGAGGCCACCCCGCTTGACAGCTTTGAGGGTCTGGCCCTGTTTTCCCAAAATGAGCTGATGGTGATCTCAAAAGGAGTCCGGAGGTCCTTCAGTCTGTCGCCGTGGAGCCACTGGGGCAAGGCCGTTTCCGCCGCCGCGCTTGGTTTCAGTCATGAAAATGGATGTCAATTCAAGCTTGTCAGAAACAGGGGCAGCGGCCTATGGCAGGAGAGGGATTTTGTCACGCCATGGCCGTGCAGCCCGGAAAATCACAAGCAGCTGGTTACCCTTATAAGTGATGACGGGAGAAAGATCGTTGCGCTTACGCCGGAAACAGGATCCTATGCGGTCTATGCGGCACAGGATTCAGCCGGGGACGTATCAGGGCCCGTTTTAACCTGTGATGGCGGCACTATCGATAATGCGATTTGGAGTGCGGCATATTTTGACGGAGAAACGGACACTCTGATCCTGGGCAATGCAAATGGCGTTCTGGCACGAATCAGCGTAAACTCCACACTTTCATGCCAGTCTCAAAGCAGCTGGTCCATCTACCCGCCGCAGGTTCCAAAAAAAGTCCTTTCCATAGGCAAAACGGCGTCGAATGAACTGGCTGCGACCTTTGCAAACGGGGATCTTTTGCTTTTTTCACATGCGCCGAATCTGTCTCCGATACAGAGTTTTTCTGATATTTGCGAAAATCCGGTTTATCCTGTTGGAATGGCAGGCGGACGAATCGCCTTGATATGTCTTTCGGGGATGAAAAGAGGAACGGAAATATATCAGGACAGCTACTTTTCCGCGTCTCTTTCCATCTACGACCGTGAAAAGTCGGCCATGACCCTCTCATGGCCTGTCACTCCGGACAACATCGCCGGAGCCGCGATTGACCAGGCTGCCTTGAAAATATATATTCTCAGGGACAGCAGCATCGGGGTGCTTGATGTCATAGACGCAAAAACAGGCGAAGCCAGGACACGCAAAGGGATTTTTCTTTATAATATATTGAAATAACAATAACTGGCATGAAAAAGGACAGATATTACAATTTAAGCTGTTTTCGGATGAAATCCTATACGCCATATTCAGTTTAGATGTCACGCCTGACTTCGAGTTTGATGTGAGGTATAAGCCATCATGAAAGTCTATAAAAAATTGGCAATTCAATTCGTCATTGTGATGGCTACTTTTTCGGTATTTAGAATATTGCTACTTTCCCTCAATTATTCGAAGTATTTTTCAGAATTGACAAGTGAGGAAATCGTCTTTTCATTCTTTCTTGGACTGCGATTTGATTTTTCCATAGCATTAACGGTTTTAGCGATTCCCCATATTATGATGCTTTTTCCGTTGAAATTCTGTGAAAGAGCATGCTGGCAATCATTATGGAATTATTTGTATCTTGCTGTCTATATGGTTATGTTTCTCTTTCTGACAGGTGACCTGATATTCTTTGGCTATACCGGAAGACACGTCTTTGACGAGCTTCTGCGTATGGGTAATAATCTCAATTTTTTCTGGGCGGAAATAAGACTCGCATATTTTTCAGTGACGGTCCTGTCACTTCTTTTTTTGTTGGTTTTAGCGCTAATTTTCAGGCATTTTTTTATTGGTCTTTCCTATGAAAATCCCAATAGACTGGAGATCTTTCTCTTTTTTATACTTTTGAATATTTTTGGAATCAGAGGATCCCTGGCAGAAGCTCCTCTGGGTATCATGTCCGCCTATCTCAGCGGCCGAGGATCAGCGGGACAATTGACGTTAAATGGGCTGTTTACGGCATGGCACTCCTGCTTCAAAGGGGAAAACACATACTACAAGGTTTATAAAAAGGATGAGCTAAAGGCGGCTCTCAAGCCGCTTGATATCGCCCCGGACGATGAGCACCCGTTTTATGGAAGAGTAAAAGCCCGAAGCCGGGATTATTTCAACTTGCCAAAAACGGACAAACCGATAAATATCGTGATCATTGTCCTTGAGAGTTTCGGTTCATATTATGTGGACAGCTTTGGAGGCCATGGATTTGGAGTGACGCCTAATCTGGATAAAATAGCCAGAGAGGGCATCATGTTCACCAACTTTTTTGCCCCGGGGTTCTATACCCCTCAAGCTGTTCAATCCATCCTCCTTTCGGTTCCTTCGATCAAAGATTTAAAAAGTCTGGGGACATGGTTCCATTCTTCCAAAGCCAAAGTCGTGGGAAAAATTTTTCAGGATATGGGTTATGAGACTTTCTTCGCACAGAGTGATCCCAAGGAATCCCTTCATTTTGATCTTGCTGCAGAGAGCCTTGGGTTTCGACATATCTTTGGAATGAAGGATTATCCTGTCTTGCTGAATTATCCCCCACAGCCGGAACCAGTTTCCGGATGGGATTATGAGATGTTCATGTTTATGCTGGAGAGAATGAAGGAGTCGAAAAAGCCATTTTTCACGTTTATGCTCACCGGTACAACGCATACCCCTTATGCAATACCTCCCAAGCCTCATAACATTTTGCATAGCAGCAATAATGAGACAGGTTTCTTGAATGCCATGAGTTACACGGATGAGGCAGTCGGTGAATTTTTCAAAAAATCACGGGAGGAATCGTGGTTTAAAAATACACTTTTTTTTATCACTGCTGATCATGCTTATTTGTATCGAAAATATGATTCAATAGAACAGCACAGGATCCCACTCATTTTGTATTCCCCATATATGATAAAGAAATCCCAAAAATCAAGACTTTCAAGTCAGCTGGATATTTTGCCGACTATTCTCGACATCGTTGAGTATAAAGATCAGATTTCGACAGCCGGAAGGTCCCTTGCAACAACAAAAGGGGAGCCTTTTGTTTTCCTGGATGGTTTCTTCGGTCCTCCGGCCATCATAATGAAAGACCACTACCTCAGGTACTTCAATCATGGATACAGGGAATTTTTTTCGATTTCGGGCCGCGGCTTTCAAGGGGATGATGACAAATTAATTTTGGAAAAGTGTCTGCTTGGGTATTATCAGATCCTTTATGAGTCGTTGCTTGAGAATAAATGGTTTTAATCATGACTTTTTCTGTCACTATTCATATTTGAAGTCATACAGCAATCGGGATTTTATTGTCCCTGGTTTTATTGGACATATACCTGAAATATCAGCTTTTACCCTGTGTTGCCGAAATATGCGAGGGATCGCTTTTCTCGATTTTTGCAGAGTCCTTTTTTTCCCGCAGGAGCTTGATTTGATCGGCTACCCTTTGCGCATCCAAAAGCGGATCTACGTCGCGCTCGATCCATCGGATATTAAGCTCCGAATCGAGAATGAACGTCCAGCGCCTTGCCATATTTAAAAGTGGCGCTTTCGCCCCGAAAAGTTCGATCACCCTGCCGTCAGGGTCGGCAAGAAGATCGAATGTCAGATTTTGCTTGGTATGAAATTTTTTAAGGTCTGCGACACTGTCTGCGCTTATGCCATATACTTCTGCCTGCTGCGAGCGGATTTTCTGAATAGCATCGCGGAAGGCGCAAGCCTGTTTAGTGCAGCCTGGCGTACCGGCCTTCGGATAAAAATACAGCACCGTAAAACCTTTTTCCTTGCGAGTAATAAGATCAAAATGATCGCCATTCTGATTGATCGCGGAAAATAACGGCGCCCGTTCACCTACGATAAGCATATCTTTCCCCCTTGCTAAGACTGTAAAAAAAAATAATGCACCTGCAAAAGCCACTCCTACAATGGCAACTCTCAAAATCTGCTTCATTGCATTTCCCTTTGCGTTGCTGTTATCATTAAAATCGAAATTCCAGCCACAAGACCGATTTCAATCTGACTTATAATAGCGCTTCGCAAGTTAGAATTGCAATCAGTTATAAATATGTAGCGATAGTTGATTTCTATCGTTTATTTCCAATCGATTTGAATTAATATATTGGCATACTTCCCGTCTATTTTTACACATTGCTGTATTAATTGCCTTGGCAATCTGATCTGCTGCTCCACACTGAGAGAGATATGAGTAAATGTACGGATTGACAATTGTGGAATAAGTTTTCTCAGGCAGCCTGAAGCAAGGCTATCAGATAACTGATTGAAAAATAAAATTTGCGTAATTCTATGGATCCATTCAAAAAAGAGATAGTCGATATAATTTCAAAAAAACGGAATTAGAGAAAAAATTACACCCAAAGAAAGGTTCCATACCAACGATGGGGTGAAGTACCCATAAACCAACAACAGGATACCACAAATAATGAACTTCACATTATAAACGAGCTTGCCATGTCTTATATATACCAGACCAATGGCAGAGAAAAACATGATTGAGAAGTAATACAAAAATTTTGTTTCCATTTACACAATCCCCATTTTTATGATGTTATCATGTTTAGATGCTTTTTGATAAATTGATTCTTCTTATATTCAGCCAAATATTTTCTCAAAAAGCTTTTCATATGTACAATTCGGCTTAACTTTGGCATCCTGCAAACCATAGGTGAATCTGTTTTCCAGGAGGTCTATTCGATACAATTCAGTTGATCGAATTTATCATATTGAAGATTAATACAAAAATTTTCTGTTCTTTTTTTAAGATATTGCATATTTATAGTCATCAATTCAGACACAAAGGGTTGAGAGCAGATGAAAAATAAAAAAGGGAAGACAGATCTTACAATATGTCCCACATGTGGAGAAAAGAGGTCTGTGAGCGACATGATCCCCGGAGAGTTAATCCGTCCTTCAATTCGTTCCTACATCAATAAGTTTTTTCCAGATTGGACTTCTGATCAAAAAATATGTATCAATGATTTGATTCGGTTTAGAGCTGAATATGTCAGTGAAATTTTACGTAAAGATACCGGAGAGCTTTCGCTCCTTGATGAATCTCTGGTGAATCATATCAAGAACCAGGTCTCAGTGGTTAAAGAGACTGCTGAATCACAACAGACTCGACTCACATTCGGCGACATGGTTGCCGATGCCATGGCCAAGTTTGGGGGTAGTTGGAGTTTTATTATTTGCTTTGCCTCAATAATTTTTGTATGGATCATCTTCAATTCCATTAAATTTTTGGATAGACCTTTTGATCCCTATCCATATATCCTTTTAAATCTGGTTCTCTCATGTCTCGCAGCGTTACAGGCACCAATTATTATGATGAGTCAGAATCGTCAGGAGGAGCGTGATCGCAATCGGAGTGAAAGCGACTACCTGATTAATTTAAAGGCTGAGCTTGAGGTGAGACAGCTTCATGAAAAACTGGATCATATTCAAACGCATCAATGGCAGAGGCTTCTTGAGATTCAGCAGATACAGACTGATCTAATGACAGAACTTCTTCAACTACGCCGGTTTCACGAAAAAAGTGAAAAAAATGTTTGAATTGTTCATGGTATTAGGCAATTTATGAATTGAACCGCAAAGTACTGCTACTGCTTAATAATCACGAAAAAGTATTGACGAGATCTTTCAACTCTTAATAATAGGCGGTTTTTGCCATTTGCATATTTATCAAAGTCTTTGGAATTTTCAATCTTGTTTCCATTACAGCTTAAAATGACATCGCCAATCCTTATCCCGGCTTTAAAAGCTACACCTCGCCTGTCGATCTCAATTACCACTGCACCATATTTGCTTTCAAAATTAAATCTTCTGGCTAGTGTTTGATTGACAGTTTCAAGGATCATTCCAAAGAATAGGTTACCTTCATTGGTCAGCATCTTCTCTTTATCAGGTGAATAGCTTTCTACTTTCAAATTTACTGTCCTTTGTTTTCCATTTCTGAAGATTGCAAGTTTTATACTGCTCCCTGGTTTAACAAGTCCTACAGTCGTCACTAAATCGGTGGAATTTACAACATTTTTTCCGTCCACGGATATTATCACATCGCCAGGCTCTATATCCGCTTTATATGCGGGACCGCCTTTAACGACATTCGATACGAGAACTCCGGAAGTGCCCTCCGGAATACCCAAATCCTTGGCGATCTCTTCATTCAAATCCATTATCTGAACACCAATATAGCCACGTTCTATTTTTCCATTGTTAATTAATTCCTGTGCAATTACCCTAGCCAAATTCGAGGGTACTGCCATTCCAATTCCAGCGTAACCACCAGATTGGGAATATATTGCCGTGTTTATCCCAATTACCTGCCCATAAATGTTTAAGAGAGGACCACCGCTGTTTCCGGGGTTGATAGCCGCATCTGTCTGTATAAAATTCCCTATTTTTGCAATATCTAAAGGACCTCGTTTAATTGCTGAAACAACTCCAAAAGTAACGCTTGCCTCAAGTCCAAATGGAGCACCAAGCGCAAGAACAAAGTTGCCAGGCCTGATGGCATCAGAATCACCCAATGCTATGGATGCCAATGCGGATTTATTAAAGCTTTTATCAGAAATTTGAACAACAGCAATATCGGTATTTGGATCCGAGCCAAGAACTTTGCCCTTATAATTTTTTCCATCTGAAAGTTTTAAATTAATTTCCTTGGCGTCTTGAACAACATGGTTGTTTGTCAGAATATATCCTTTATCCAAATCTATAATGAATCCCGAACCTATTCCAACTATCTCCGGTGTGGGTAATTTACCCATATTATTTTCATTGCCATGCCCCCTTGGAACGTCGAAAAAGGGATTGTCCGGACCAAAAAAAAATTGAAATGGATCAAACAGGTTAACTGTGGCGTTTTCATCAGGCTTTTTAAATGAGACCAAAACAATGGCCTTGCCTGCCTGTTTTGCGATTTTATTTAGTCCTCTGGAAATTTTTTCCAGCTCCACCGTATTTTCATCTGTAACCGAAACAGCGCTTGCCGGCGGTAGATTATAAGAGGAACACCTGCAGGAGGCGCTGAATACAAACACTGAATACACAACTAAAAAATTCAATATTAAATGCAATTTACACATACATTGTATCCTCCAGGAAATCAAAAATTTTGGTAAAAAATGA
>JADFZC010000095.1 GCA_015232735.1 Oligoflexales bacterium
GAAAAACCGAATACGGACGAGCCCGTCCCTGGTGACAAAGACCTGCTTGCCGATCATAGCGAATTTGATCTCAGAAAAACGGAAACGCACGAAATGGAGAGGGGCAAATTTGGAAAAATCGAGGAAACCGGTCATCAAGGCCAATTTGTAAATGCCTATGAAAAATCAACCGCCAGCACAAAAAAAGAACTGCCTCAAATTTCAAACCGAAGTGAACTTATTAGGGAATTTCCAGAGATGGAACGAATCATCAAGATCATGCTCAGGGATGGCATTCACGTTGAATCGCAAGTTCCAGGATATATTAAACACTACTACAAATACGGTCCGGAACTGTTCCGGCTTGGTCTCAGGAAAGCGATTTTAACCAGCAAGGTGATAGCCAACGAATTGGGTCATCTGCTTGAGGCGCTTGAGCTTGAACAATCTCAAGGTGTCAATTCCAAAAACGCTTCATAAATAGCATGGATTTTTAAAGAAAATCCAGAAGTCAAGGGAATTGAGATACATTAGCCCTGTGATATTATGCGATTGCATTTTTTGTATTATTATCTTAGTAGTGTGATTGAATAATACTTGCCCGGTCACGGGAAATTGAGGCGTATGATTTCTTGATCCTGCAGCACATCATAATTGCACAGCAATCATGGAAAATCTATCAGCCCTGGTAAGTTAAGGCCGACCACCCGGACGGCAGAATGGACAGAAAATGGATGAAATGACCTCAAGAGAACGGATATTGGAAGCTGTCAGCCATCGCCCAACTGACTCTCTGCCCATCGACTTTGGCGGAATGCGATCCACGGGAATACATGCCAAATGTTACTCACGGCTGAGAGACCATCTTGGTATCAAGGGCGGAGCATTCAAGATCTATGATATCTTTCAGCAACTGGCAGAACCCGAAATTCCCATTCTTGAACGAATGGGCGGCGATGTCATGCAGGTTCACAGGCTTCGCCCCGCTTTCGGCATCAGGATTGACCTGTGGAAGAAATCGCGGCTCCCTGAAGGACACAATATTCTCATTCCTGAAACATTCAACCCCAAGATCGATGAATTCGGAAACTCCAAAATTTTGGATGATGAAGGACACGTCCTTGCCGTCATGCCGCAAAATGGCCACTACTACGACCCCGCATACCATCCCTGGGCAGAGTGCGAGAGCATAGCCGATATCGATAAAATACAAATTCCTGAAGTGACAGACGATGAGCTCCTTTTTCTCGAAAATCAGGCACGATACCTATTTGAAAATACCGACAAGGCCATACTTCTGGCTTTCGGCGGAAATATTTTTGAAGGCGGCCAGCTCGGTTTCGGATATGAGAAATTCTATATGGATCTGGCCATGAATCAGGACATGATCCACTACTGGGCAGACAGAATTACCTCTGCCTATATCCGGGATCTTGAGAATATTCTGCGCCGAGTCGGAAAATATGTCCACATAGTCCAGTTCGGCGATGATCTGGGCACACAGGAGGCGCTTCAGATATCAATTCCAATGTACCGTGAAATGATACGCCCGTACCATACACGCCTATATCAATACGTGAGGCAAAACTTCCCTGGTATAAATGTATTTCTGCACAGCTGCGGGGCAATATCCGACCTGATACCGGACCTCATAGAGACAGGGGTTCAGATCCTGAATCCTGTGCAGATATCCGCACAGGGGATGAATCCCATAAAGCTCAAGAGAGAATTTGGATCCCACCTGACATTCTGGGGCGGAGGAGCAAACATGCAATCCACAGTAACCTTCGGAACGGTTTCAGATATTAAAAAAGAGGTCAGGGAACTGATCGAAATTTTTTCAAAAGGGGGCGGTTACGTGTTCAATCAGGTGCACAACATACAATCAGACATCCCTCCTGAAAAAGTGATGGCCATTTATGACACCGCAATGGAGTTTCGACGAGCCATAGGCGGACGATGACACAGTCAGAATTGAACGACAGGTAATCCGGCCAGTAAGAATTTCATCTCGATATCCTCAAGTTCCGCCGTATCCATTGGCAGGATATCATCGAGCCTATATTTTTTTCCGATGGCCCGGTATTTCCCCGTTGCCGTATTATGATACGGGATAAGCGAAACTCCGAGAAATTTTTCCGATTCGCCGCATCCCGTCTTTTCTTTTACATATGCGATGATTGAGGAAATGCTGTCCTCATCAGTGTTGAAGGACGGTATCAACGGAATTCTGATTACAGTTGGAACGCTGGGCAGAAACAGCGACAAGGAATCGTCTATCAGTCCGATATCGGCGCCGGTCCACTGTCTTAGCGATTTGGCATCTGAATGTTTCACGTCAAATAGCACAAGATCGACAAGCCCCTGACCTATTATTGAAGATATTTTCCTGCTTATCCTGAAATGTCCCGATGTATCGACCGCAGTATGTACTTCGCAGGATCCGGTCTTGAGTTTTTTAAACAATCTGTCGATAAATTCAACATGGAGAAAAGGTTCACCGCCCGAAATGGTTACTCCTCCGGGAAGAAAAGCCTCTTTTGAAACCACTGATGGCGGATTCCAGTTTTTTACACGTATGTACCCCTCCCGGTAATAATTCCTCAGGCAATTTATTTCCTCCGAAATCTTCTCAGGCATAAGAGTCTCGCCTATCCACTCAAGCGCACCTTTGGGACACAGGTTGGCACATTTTTTACAGAGAAGACAGACCTTGGGCCTGTTTTGGGACGTCGTCCATTTCTCAAAAATCGACGAAGGACAGTTTTTCTGACAGGTCCCGCAACTGTTGCACCTTTCCGCATAATAGAAACGCTCATCCTCGAAGCTTATCGATTCAGGATTGTGGCACCACAGACAATTCAAAGTGCAGCCCTTCAGAAAAACGACATATCTTATGCCCGGTCCATCTAGGCGCACGGAATTCTCAATCGTTTTAAAAACCAGTGTTTTCACAGAAATCCTATACATTTTCTTTAGGACTATATTAACAAATTAAAATTTACCATGTATATTCAAGAAATTCCACTACTGCAAAGTGAGGTTTGGCCATGATTTCGGAACGCCTAGAAAAACTGATGAACAGTACACCCAGAGAAAGAATAATAAGATACAAGAAACTTATGGATAACGCAATTCCAACCCTCTCAGTTGACTATGCTGAGGGTTTCACCACCTCTCACAGGAAAAATGAAAACGAGATCTTCACCGACATCAAAAAGGCAAGAGCCCACACCAACGGGCTTCTGAATATCCCAATAACCCTTCTTGATGAAGAAATAATCATAGGGAAAAAAAGCCAGTCCATAAGAGGTGCGTGTTTCTATCCGCACTATGCCGTGGACTTCCTGGAGTCCATGAACTTTGAGGAAATGTCAGATCATCCGGCCGGACATAACCCGGACAGACAGGGATCAGACCGTCACACTTCAGAGGGCTGCTCGGACATACAGATGATAAATGCCGGGAAATTCATTGCCGAACATCCGGAATACACCATTTTTTCCGGAAAATTCATCATAGCCAGAAAAGACATCCCCAAGGTGGCGGATATATGCGAATACTGGAAAAACCGAAACCTCAAGTTTCTCGCCGACAGTCTCTGGAAAAAACACTTCAAGGAAAGCGGCTATATTGAAAAAGGATGGGAAATAGGTTTGTTCACGGCGCCGCATGACAGCTGCATAGACGGAAGAATCGTGCTGAATTATCCCAAGCTTCTTTCCAGAGGCCTTTTCGACATTCGAAATGAAATAATGGAAAAACAGGCATCCTTAAGGATTACCACCTGCGAAACCAGTGAAAAACTGGCATTTTACGAAGCCGCACTTATCACTTGCGACGGCATGATGAATTATGCCGACAAATGCAGGTTTTTCATCAATGACCTGCTCAGGGAAAAAAATCACTCTGAGGAAAGAATAAGAGAGCTTTCCATAATGGCAAATGCCCTTGAGCAGGTGCCGCGATATCCGGCCCGAAATTTTCGCGAGGCGATCCAGTCTTTCTGGCTCCTTTACATGATTTGCCATCTGGAGGGAAGCAACCTGGGATTTTCCCCTGGACGCCTCGATCAATACCTATATCCTTACTACAAAAGAGACATCGAAGAAGGACTGACCGATGAAGAGACGGTGATTTCACTTCTCCAGGAACTTTTTATCAAAATGTCCTCCTTTGAGTATTTCGCCTCCTTTTCATGGGTCGGATTCGGTGCTCACAATCTGTTCCAGAATTGTATTCTCGGTGGAGCCTCGGAATCCGGAAACACTCTGGACAACGATCTCTCCAAAATGATAGTCATATCCCAATTCCAGCTGGCCAGGAATAATGAGGGGCTGCATCAGCCGACACTGTCCATATGGGTTCACGACAAAACGGACGATGAACTCATGGACATATCTGTTCAGACTATAAAACTGGGGGTCGGTTATCCGGCATTTTTCAATTTCGATATTACACGGCAGCACATGCTCAAGACAGGAGCCTGCGAGGAGGATTCCTACAAACTGGCTATGGGAGGCTGCACCGAACCGGTTATTGAGGGCCTGAATCCCGGGATAGTCCAGGCCGGGTTTATCAATCTTCCAAAACTTCTAGAACTCACGATGAATAACGGAGCAGATCCATCAACCGGCAAATACATCGGCCCTGCCACCGGATATCCTGAAAAATACGCTGACATCAGAGCTGCTTTTCTCATTCACCTGAAGACCGCTATTCAAAACTGGACTTCATACTTCAACTATGTGATGAGCGTTTATGACAGGGTTTCACCGCAGATAGGCTGCAGTATTTTTATTGACGACTCGATAATAAAGGGAAAGTCTCTAAGCCGGGGAGGTGCAAGATACAACAATTCACCCACAACGCTCTCTTCCGGACTTGTGGATGTTGCCAACTCGCTTGCAGTTTTTAAGAAAAATGAAGAAACAGAAGCCTTTCCATTCCAGGAATTGACAAATGCCATACGGAGGAATTTTGAAGGCTGCGAAAAAATTTTCAAATTCGTATGGCAGGATGTGCCAAAATTTGGAAACAACGATCAGATGGTAGACGACATCTTTACAGATATTTTCGATCGATACGCGGAATATGTCAGAGAACAGCCAAATTATCTCGGATCATATTATGACCCGAGTTCCCTGGCGATAAGCACCCCTGTCCCTTTTGGAAAGGTCTGTCAGGCTTCAGCGTTTGGTCGCAAGGCCTGTAAACCGATTTCGGACGGAGTCTATTCCCCCTATCCTGGTTCAGACCGAAAGGGAATTCTCTCCGTTTTCAAATCTGCCGTGAAATTTGACGGAACCAAAATCAGAGGCGGACTTTTAAACATAAAACTTGATCCAAAAGCCTTTAACGACAATATAGGCGTAAATCTCTTTAAAAGCATTGTAAGAAATTACATTAAAGATGGGGGCTTTCACGTACAGTTCAACGTTATCGACAGAGAGACGATGCAGGACATGATAAGAAATCCCGAAAAGTATGAAAACAAATTGGTGCGCGTCTCGGGATTCACCGCAAAATGGGGGCAGCTCACAAGCGAGGTCAGGCAGCAAATCGGGGAAAGAACCCTGGTATCTCTTGATTAGCCGCTGGCGCATTCAGCGCCTTAGGACGTATCCTGACGAGCGAAGCGGGTATAGGATCTTTCTGCAATGTCGCGGGTTTTAAGACAGATGCGTTCAAACCGCCAGCCTTACAATTCCTTCACAACTGCCAATCCATTTTACAATTAAAATGGAGATATCATCATCTGGCGGGATATCCTTGCATCTTTTTTCCGTCTCCTTGAGGATTTCATTCAGCATTTCATCCGGTTTTTCAGATTTCAAAAGGCACTTTTTTATGTGATGCGGCCTTAAATTGCCGCCTTGCAGATTTCCATTTTCCAAAAGACCGTCAGTATAACAGAAGATCACGTCGCCCTCTTTCAGATCTATCGAACTGACACTGAGTTCTGGATTTTCATGAATTCCGAGAAGACTCCCGCACTCCGGCCTAATGGTCACACTCTGTGAACGGATAAAAAAGAACCCTGGGTGGCCGGCGGAAATGAAAAAAACCTTTCCAATTTCAATATCAATTCCCATAAGACACATGGACATCATATGACCTGTGTGACCGCCTGTCTTTATTATCATTTGATTGATAGTTTGGGCCGTCATCAGGAGTTTTTCTTCAATTGAGGTTCTCTTATTCCCTGCAATAAGATCGCATGTGGGGACTTTGTTGGTCAGCGGATTTGAATAGATAACCCCACTGACCATGGCTGTCATAAGGGCAGAGGCAATACCATGTCCGGTCACATCGCCTATATAAAAATAGGCGACCTGATTTTCTTTATCATAGTGATAACCATACCAGTCGCCCCCTACCTTTTCCGCGGGTTGGTAGTAGGAGGCTATCTGCAATGACAGAGGCATATCGCCCCTTGGCAGAAGAGTGTCCTGAAAGGCCTTGGCTGACTCTATTTCAGCCTCGATTTTCGCCTTCTGTCTTGTCTCACTCAGAAGATTTATGCTTTGAATCGCGATGGCCATCTGAGTTGAAATCGCGCCGATTACCTCAAGTGTTCTGACATCAAAAAGATCTGTGATCGTGCCATGTCCCAGATAGACCATTCCATGGACGTTCTCAAGATAACGAAGGGGCACTATCATTGACGAGCGGTCAACCGAATCATAAATGCCGTAATTAAGCCTTTCATTGATAAGTGGCCTGTCAAGAGGTCCGGCAGAGGAATTGTCCAAAAAAGTCTTATCGATGCCCATAGCCTGAAAACCCGAGCTTTGCAGCCTGTCCAGAGTCAGCCCACAGGCTGCCACAGGTTCAAATTCGTTGTTTTTCTTTAAAAACAGGATACCATGGCCTGCACCAGTGACGATTGACAATGTATCGAGAATGGCGGCAAGAATGGTGTTTAGATCATTTAAAGCGTTGAACCTGATAAATATGTCGGTGAGCACCTTTGTCTCGATCGTGCCGCGAACCGATTGGTCAACCATAAGGGAAGCATCTTCAAAATCAGACCGGGCCTTGCTAAAAGCCTCTTTTTGTCTCTTCTTCACGGAAAGAAGAAGCGCGTCGCATTTTTTAACAAAAAAAGACATTTTCGTATTTACAAAATAGTCTCTTGCACGTCTAATGTAGTCTTCGGCCATGAAAAGCTTGTTATACTGGGCCAGCTGGCCCACTGTCAAAGCCCCCTCGGCTGCGACAGTGTCAAATCCCATTTTCTTGGCCCTTTTGATCCCCTTTTTGATAAGATATATCCCAAGGCGCTTAAAGCCGATGGAATATAGGAACTCACCTGTTGCATAACGCTTCTGCGGGGCAAAGACAGTATCCGCACCGAAGGGGTCAAGCCAGCAGAAAAGAAGAGGGACAACAGCCCTCCACCTTTTTTTTGCGCGCGTATAGGCCTGCAAAAGCAAAATCTTGGAAAAGTTGCAATAGTCCGAATGATGGAAATATCTCAAATATACGTGAAAACCCGTCCTCAGGCATGCTATCGCTTCATCTGTTCTGTCAAGCAAAAGGAGAACTTCGCCAACAAGGTTGGACTTGTAGACTACGTCAATGCTGCAATGGTCATAACTTGAATTCTTATGAAGATTGGCCATGATGCAATCCAAATCCCTGTTCATCTCCTCATATCTTCCGAAGATCAGCTTTTGTTTCAGTGAACCCATAATCCCTTCGCCCGAACCATTGTCAGCCGTGCCCGTGGCTTTGTCCAACCTTCCATCATATTTCTTAAACAAATTAACATCACCGCCATAATATCCAATAAACTGTAGACAAAGAAGATTGAGAATTTCCCTGAAAAGGTCCCCGGTCTCTTCGCATATTCTCAAAGATTTCTCAATGTCCGACACAGCAATAGCCATGTTTCCACGAACGAATTCAACATTGTACCCCCTTAGAAAATAGGCATGGGCAAGAATCCTGGGCTCATAATGAGTCTCAAAATACCTGATTGCCTTGTCGAGTCCTCTTCGCGCCAGCCATCCCGGACCGTAAACCGCAAAAAATTCCGACCATGACATCAGGGTTCTAATCCTTTCCTGGTCCACATCCTTCCCTTTTAACAGAAATGGCAGATTATTGAGAGTTACTTTCAATCCATAGACAATGCAGTCAATGGGACGATAAAAATATGTCGGTTCTATGAGATCCAGCGTCAGTTTTACTGCTGTCCTCATCCTTTCATCTGCAAATTTGCCTAATTCCCTCTTTGTGATCCACATCCATAGTAATAAAATGGCCCGGCAGGGAAGACGCCAGAAAATGGAAATGAGAAGCGATGCCAGATTCGAACGTTCCATTTTCAATCCAAGGTATTCAACGCCCCTTCTCCCCCAATTTATGGATTTATAATATTGCAGGGACCAAAGGTATACATTTGAAAGCTTTCCACAGACGATCGAGGCATGACGCTTGTCATCGGAT
>JADFZC010000096.1 GCA_015232735.1 Oligoflexales bacterium
TTGCGATGGTATTGTCTGCCGCGGCCTATGGCAAACTTCAATCCGCGGCAAACGGAAGAAAAAAAGACACCTTCAAGGGAATTGCCGTCTCCATTCTGGCGGGACTTCTTATGGGGGTCTTTTTCAGGTTTATCATGGCATCGATCGGCACTTCTGATTACTCAAATCTGATACCCGGCAGACTCAGCCCATACAGCGCGATAGCGGTCTTCTCGCTCGCCGTTTTTGTTTCCAATTTCCTTTGGAATTCCTTAAACATGTATTTTCCCCTAACCGGATCTGGCTGCAGGTACTCAGATTATTTCTCGAAAGGTTCGTTTTTTGTCCACCTTATTGGAATGCTTGGCGGGGTTATATGGGCAGTGGGAACTTCTTTCAGCATAATCGCCTCCGGGGCCGCGGGGCCATCGATATCCTATGGCCTTGGCCAGGGCGCCACAATGGTTGCGGCAATATGGGGCGTCTTTATATGGAGGGAGTTCAAAGACGCGCCAAAGGGAACGAACAAATTGCTGACTTTGATGTTCGTTGGTTACATTTCCGGTCTTTTAATGATAATAGCATCAAGGTTATATTGATTATGCTGGTTTACTTTTGAATTAAAGGTGATTTATGAATGACAGGTTAAATATCGTGCTTGACCAGGTGCGCGAGGTCTCCGGATACATCTGGCAAAAAGGTTGGGCTGAAAGAAACGCTGGGAACATCTCTGTAAATGTTACGGATGAATGCAAGGACTCTATCAGGGATTTGTCGTCATCGAGCTACGTCAGGTATGAAGGGATATATCCTGCGCTCGGTGACAGCTATTTCTTTCTGTCGGGCACAGGTCTGAGGATAAGGGACCTGGCAAAGGATATCCCCTCTTTGAAGAGAAACGCCTGCATATTGAAAATAGACAGCGAGGCAAAGGGCTATCATATGGTATGGGGGGGAGAGGCCGAATATTTCAGGCCCACTTCTGAATTTATTTCCCATCTGAGCATACATATGGACCTGATAAGGAGAAATACCGGGCATAAAGCCATCGTGCATACCCATCCTCAGGAGCTTATAGCGCTTACCCACTCGGAAAAATACTGCAAAAGCGGAAAACAGATAACCGACTATCTCTGGAGGATGCTGCCCGAGGTTAGGGCCTTTGTCCCTAAGGGACTTTCGCTGATACCCTACGCCCTGCCCGGTTCGAAGCGCCTGGCTGAACTTACCGTGAAGGCTCTTCCCCACTGCAATGTGGCATTATGGGAGAAACACGGTGCTCTTGCAACAGGGCCTGACATTATAGAGGCTTTTGACTTCATAGATGTCGCCAACAAGGGAGCAATAATCTTTTTGAAGTGCCTTTCAGCGGGATATGTTCCCAAGGGCCTTTCCGATGGAGAGATTGACGAGCTGGTAAGAGCTTTCAAACTGTAAGAGCCTGTCTAAAAAGGGGTGGATCAAGGCGCGAGGAGGAGGGCGACCTACGTTTACATACCGGTAAATGAGGATCGCCCGACGACGATTAACGTAGAGTCCGACCCTTTTTAGAGCCTGTTGAAAAAGCCGGGAATCAAGGCGCGAGGAGGAGGAAAACCGGAGTTTACGCGCTGGTAAATGAGGATTTTTTAGGCGACGAGCAACGCCGAGTCATGGCTTTTTCAACAGGCTCTTAGACAGGCTCTAACATAACACGGCTCTTATGATTTCCTGCACAGCCCCCTTAAGATTATCCTCTGGTCATATGACAGAAAGAAAAAACTTGTTACGTGTTCAGTTGTTACCTGGGAAATCCGTCCCTTGCACTTCTTTTCAAGCTCGTGATATCCACTCTGGACATAGTCGGTCTTCGTCTGAAAACTCAGGACGACAAAATCCTTTTGTTCGACAGTGACCCACTCGCCCTTGTCATAAGTCATGTTTCTGTCCATAGAGCTTACATAGAGCTGATGGACGGAGTGGGCGCAGGAATCAAGAAAAGTAATAAACACACCATATACAAGCAAACGAAATATCATTGCACTATCCCTTCTTTCCATCTTTGATGCAGTAACCTTCCATCTCAACCTCGGCCAGATAAATAAGGCCAAGGAAATAATTGGTGGTCTGATACTTTGCCAAAACTCCCTCTATGGCACCGTGCGGACACTGGGCGATAAGCCTCTCCTGCGCCTGTTCCACATAGGAGGTGCCAAATGGAATAAGCAGAATGACAGGGCGGCTTGCGTGACTCGAAATACGTCCCTTTCGCTCCGACTGCTGGGGAATCTGGCTTACGGAGATAGAATCGACCGTCATGCAGCCTTTAAGGAAAATCAAAAGCAGAAAGCCGAAAATAAAAGTTGAAAAGCGCATCTTCATATCCTCGCAAAAATTGTCTAATGGGACTCCTCCGGCCTTACAGCATCGGCATCAGGTTCAGCCGGTGTCTTTGCAATATCAGGTTCAATCACATCGTCGCTGTAGGCAACCTTACCGTGCTGCTGGCAAAATCCGCTGGCAAATGTCTCTCTCGCCCAGAAGAAGAAAAGAAAATACATCGTTCTGATATCCTTTGTCAGAACCCCCCTCACGTCTCCATTGGGACATTTCTCCTGCAGCTGTTTTGTAAGGCGAAGCACTTCATCGTTGTCGAAATTGAAACCAAGAAAGATAAACTTGTAAACGCTTGTTTTTACCACCTTGCCCCTGTCTGCAGGAATATTTGTCTGAGAGACCGCCGCAGTATAGGAACAACCCTGCATGCATAAAATCAGCGCTGAGAGGAAAAGCGATACCAGGCAGGAATATCGGAAACTATGAATCTTCATGATGCACTCCCTCTATTTGTTCACGCAGTAACCATCGATTCGGACGATTTCACCCTTGACTACCGGATATTCACGCGCCTCTCTGATCGAGGTTATGTTGGTAAGACGACCGGATTTGCATTCAGCCGACAGGCGATCCGCCATGTCGCGAACATAACCTTCATTATATACGGGTGTCCCGGTTTTAGGGCCCCACTGCATGAACATGGTGTAATATTCCACGGCCTTGCCCGCGCCTTCCATGGACTTGGATCCTACGCCCTTCCCTACTCCTTTCATAATCGCGGATATTTCCCGGAGATTGACGGTTGTCTCACTGACCTTGATGCTGACAGGCCTCGCCTTTGCCGATTCAACGTCGCTGAGCTGAACCTTGAAAAGGGCTGCGCATGAAGTCAGATTTAACACCAGAAAAACGAAGAAAAAAATCTTGATATTTTCTATCATGCCAAAATCTCTCTCGATGAGTTAATTTAATACGGGAGCTAGTTTAGCTGAAAAAATGGAGGGTCGGCAACAGATACTTTACACCGGCGGCTGACTATGAAACCAAGAAGTCATTTCAGTCAGTCTGAGGAACATTAATTTTCTTTTGCAGTGGGCTTTTCCACCGGAGGGTGATTGAAACCTTGAAACATCTGCTTTGCAGACAGAAGTCTCTTGCTGATTTCCTTGAAAGGCAGATTCCCTTCACATTCCAGATTAAGCTTGGTCATAGTGGAATGCAGATAGCGATCAGCTATGAAGAGTATGATAATATCAAGGGCCTTCTGGGTGAAGTATTGCGCCCCTTTTGTATGAAGCACTGTTCTGATAAACCGGCTTAAGGGATCCTCCCCGTCTCGAGATTTCAGATAGCAGCAATCCACCATCACGGAAAGGAAATGTCGGATTTCCGGAGTCATGTCACCGTGGGTCAAATCAAGATATCCTACATTTACCATGGTATGAAAAAGTATCTCCGGATCCTCTGATATGATAGCCTCATGAATCCTCCAGATATTGACCGCCTCAGAATCGCTGACATGATACAGGCAGCCGAAATCAATACAGACGAGCTTGTCATCCAAAAACAGGAAATTGCCGGGATGCGGGTCCATTTGCAGGATATTCAGCCCGAACCTGAGAAAATAGGTAAACCTGTACATTTTTTCAAAAACAATCGCCTTTTGATTCTGGTCGCAGGTTTCCATATATTCATAAAAATTGAGACCTGAAACGTACTCGGTGACAAGGACTCTTGACGAAGACAGTTCATCGTAAACCCTGGGTACAATAAAGCCATCCTCCCGCTTCATCATCTTTCCTATCGTCGAATAAAGCTCAGCCTCCTTTTTAAGGTCGATATCCGTCGTGAAGATATTATGAATTATTTCATATACCCTGTTTTTATCAATGAGGGGCGAAGCCCTGTTCAGGAGAAAAACAAACCTTTTAATAATTTTCAAATCGGTTTTCACAACCTTGTCCATTCCGGGATAGAGTATTTTCACAGCAACCCACTCGCCGCTCTTAAGCCGGGCCTTATAAACCTGGGCCGTGCTGCCTATACCGATAGGCTCATTCGAAAATTCAGAGAACATTTCGCCAATTTTCCGCCCTGTGTCCTCTTCAAGGATTTTTTCAAACACCTTTCTCTCGATGACTTTTGATGTCCATAGAATTTTTTTCATATTTTCGAGGACTTCATCGGGCAATCCCTGAAACAGAAAAATGGAGTGCGCCAATTTCTGAACAGGTCCCTTAAGCTCGCCGCCGGCATAGTCAGCTATGAGATTTGACAATTTTATCCAGAATTCGTTGAAAAGCTGTGATTTGTCTTCCCCTCTGAACCACTCCTTTCCTTTCATTTTAATCATTTGAAAAGTAACTTTCGCCGTCAGCTCTGCCAAAGTCAGTGTCCTTGCGATACCAGTGGCAAGATCGCGTTTTTGGCTTGTATGCCTTGTCGATTCACCGATAAAATTTAATTTGTCATCGATATCGCCCAGCAAATTATGCAATTTTTCTATTTTACCGTTCGATAAGAAAGCCGACCGGCTTTGATATTCATTCATTATAAAAATCGCAAACCTGTGCTGCCTGTTTCTGTAAAGCCAGCGAATGACAGCGCACAGAAAAAGTATGACTCCCTCGCTCGTCCGCCTTTTAAAGACATTTTCAAGAAAAACTCCAAGGTTTTTCATTTTTGCAAGTATCGGTTCCTTTGATTTGTAAAGCGATTCCACGACAAGGTAAAACTCGAGAATCTCGAAAGTCTCTCTGTCGTATCCGCCACTTTTCAAATTGGAATTTTTTACATGCTGACCTATCGATACCTTGTTGATGTCATCCCTGCTCCTTGAGGAATATATCCAAAGGGCGGAAAGCGCCGCATACGCAGGAGATTTTTTAAAATCAATTTTCTTCTGCATATCGATGAGACATGCATTTCCGTCGCCCCTCGCCGCCCGGGCAAGTGCTGTCTCCCAGGAAACAATTATGTTTTGCTCCCCGGAAAGCTTTTGTGTGCTTTCAAGATAATAGCATATGTCCAGGGTGCTTTCGTACTTTCCAAGAATCCTAAGTGCCTTCAGGATCCCGATTTTTGCCGTTATCGCCTCATTAAAATCTTTTGCGTAGACTTCCAGTCTCAGATAGAGATCCAGGCTTTCAGCGATGTAACCAAGTGTAAAACAGGCATGAGCCGCACTGCACTGTTCTTCAAAGTCGAGATCATCCTCATCGTCAAGTCCCGTGGATTTTTCAACAGAACTGGCAATATGATAATTCCATACGGGCAAGAGCGCAAAGTTCTTTTCAGACAGAATCTGCGATTTGACCCGATAAAGCTCCCCATACAAAGTACTGGCCCTGGAAGTATATGGCTTGACGCCAAGCCTCATCAGGATAAACTCTCCGCATTTAACCCATTCATCAAGCTCCTTGTCAGTCAGGAAAGCCGATATTTCCGGATCTTTCAATATCCAGAGAACATAGAAAAAAGCATTTTTCAGATCAAATGCATTCTGGTTTTTATTTCCGATAAACTCGACACAATGCTCTTTCGCGGCCACCACGCCGCTCTCGTTCTTAAATTTGTCCAGCTTCTCGAAAACAGATGATTCGATAACCTTGAAGTCATGCGTATTGTTTCTCATTAGTGGCTTCTCCCAGATATGAATTTTTTTCCATACTTATTCATGATTCAAGAACTGTTCCAGGCGGGTCCCCGGGAAGGTTTTAAATCGGCTATGACAATAAACTGAATTTACGGGAATTTATGGAGGCTTGAAGATTCACTTGTTGAGTTAAAACAGATTTTTTTTTGTCTTTGTAAGGTATTATGACATGTATTGTCATTTTTTTTATCAAACCTTACCCTCTTGATCGAATTACCCATCTCAACCTATGGTTTGCAATGGACTGCTTCAATTTTTCAGGATTTCCTTGAGAATATCCGTGACAATGACAAGAATGCTGTCCGGGGCTTTTTCGATAAAGCTCGCTCTACGCGAGAGGTAATCAAGACTTTTTAGCTGCTCAATCATCACAGATCCCATCGTCAATAAACGATTATCCAATTTTATATGAAACCCGTGGCGAGGCGGCCTCGATGTAATGGGACAAACAAAAGCGAGCCCTATTTTTTCATTGAACTCGCAGTCCGAGACAACCAGGACAGGCCGTCTTTTTGCCTGCTCGACTCCTTTTTGCGGATTTAGGTCCATGAAGCATATATCACCCCTTTCCGGGTGATAAATCTTTTTGTTCTTACTCATCATCAATCACCTCACGGCCTATGTTATCACCACAGTCAAGTTCGGAGGCCTTTTCGTTTTTGGGTACGGTTTTTAATAACTCTTTAAGAGAAGGCGGGGCTTTTCTGATTATAAGGCAGTTATGTTCAATTGAAAGGTAAAGCTCCTCACCTAATTTAAGTTCCAGGGCTTCGATCACTTTTTTGGGAAGATTTATCCCGGAGGAATTTCCGATTTTTCTTAGTTTGGTCGTTTCTGACATTGTCATCCTCTCCAAATACACGATAATACATGTTATAACTGGTTATAACATAATCTTTGTCTCTCTGCAATTATTTGGAGACAAGTTTATAAAAATACCTATAATATTGGAATATTATGTAGATCTCAGGTTTTTCTCTTTTTCCGGCGAACGCCTCCCGATTGAAAATCTTTCGCAAACTCTTTGAACAAGTCATCAAAAATCTCTGGATCGATATCCATCGGGTAATCTTCGTCATCATCCATATCAATATCGTCAATAAAAAGACCGGCCATCTCAAACATCTCATCCCGAAACAGAAGCCGGGTGGTATCAACGGCAAACTGACGGTCGCTCATGTCAGTTTTGTTTATATCCCGCTTTTTGACAAAAGGCCTGAGCCATTCGGCATCGAAATTTTTTTCCTCGATCAGTGACCTTAAGGACATATGAATATCCCTTAAAAACTCCGCTGCCTCCCGTATCCTGCCAAACTTTTCCGAAAAACCCTGAGGAGGATAGCGGCGCGCCATCTTCTTAAACTGAATATCGAGATCCTCGCTGCTGAAACCCTCCTGCAGATTAAGAATCGTCAATGCTTCCTGCCTTGTCATCATCTCAATTCCTCTTCAAAAACGCCAAGCGTATTCGGTAACATGTCACGATATTTCCGCTTCTCTCTTCCATGTCTTGCCACACTTTGCCTGAAAGGTTTCATATGAAAGGAAAACTCCTTGCTTCTTACCTCATTTTCCAATTCAAAAAGAGATTTCTTCAGATTTTGAAGCGTGTTAAGCTTTAATCTCCCCTTATCAACCTGTAAGCAAATGGCACTCGCCAGGTTTTTCCTCATATTCAGGTCCAGCTTGCACTCCAAAAGCGCCGCAAGACTGTCGTTTGAAACATCCTGTCCGTCCGGTCTCATGATGGCAGAAAAGAAATGGGGGGTCAAAAGATCATTTGCAGGAGACATCCTGTTGATTGTTTTTGAGAGGTGGGAAAGCGCCCCAAGAAGCACCTGATACTGTTCGCGGCTGAGAAATATCGCATCCTTCCCTCGCGATGCCTCAATGAGAACGCCAAAAAGAAGGAGCGGTCCCTCCATGGGCTTCTGCTCTTTTATGGAACGGATGACGAAGGAATTTTCTGAAAAATATTGGGCCGCAAAGGCTTTTAGAATCCTCTTTCCCTTTTGTCCGGCCGCTTCCCCATGAACCTGACAGACGGCATGGGTCGCTCCGATCAGACAGACCTTCTTTTGCTCGTCGCTGAGCTGGCGATAGAGATGATCGTGCAGGCTGCGCAAATAGAACTCGCTGTCAAGCTGCATAAGCGCCATCGTGAAAAATTTCCCATTTACCTCGGACACACTTTCGCGCAGGCTTCGCAGAAGATTGACATCAATCTGGCCCTTGAGCTTTTCCTGAATGATATGGCCCAAAACCGAAAGCCGGAAATCATGGGGATTATCCTCCCACAGTTTCATTGTTATCCTGTAATGACGCCGTGGAAAATCCAGGAGGGGCAAGGCATTGAGATAGTAATCCAGCAGATAAGACCTGAAACGGTCTATCCCGGCATATTCCGCCACCCCGCTTTTTGAGATCTCCCATACCTTCACAAACTGACTAAAAAAATCCGAGCGGCCCGCATCCTGATCG
>JADFZC010000097.1 GCA_015232735.1 Oligoflexales bacterium
CTAAATGTGTTAAGGATAGTAATGTAAGGTTTTTTCTGGGTGATATCGGTGATAAGGAAAGACTGTGGCGAGCATGTGATAAGGTTGATTATATTGTTCACGCTGCAGCTTTGAAAATAGTTCCTACAGCTGAGTATAATCCTTTTGAATACATCAAGACAAATGTAATTGGGGCAATGAATATTATTGACGTTGCAATTGACAGAGGAGTTGAGAAAGTTATTGCATTATCAACTGATAAGGCTTGCAACCCAATAAACTTATATGGTGCAACAAAATTGTGCAGTGATAAACTTTTTATTGCAGGAAATTCATATACCAGTATTAATAAGACAGTGTTCGCTATTGTACGATATGGAAATGTCATGGGAAGTCGTGGAAGTGTAATACCTTTTTTCAGGGAACAAGCAAGGGATGGGCTGATAACTATAACTGATGAGAAGATGACTCGTTTTTGGATTACTCTTGAGATGGCAGTGGATTTTGTTAACAAGGTGTTTACAGAAGCGGTTAGGGGGGAGATTTTTGTTCCGAAAATTCCGAGCATGAAAATAGTTGATTTGGCTGATGCAATTGCCCCTAATGTTGAAAGAAAAGTTACTGGAATAAGGCCTGGGGAAAAATTACATGAGGTTTTGATTACGGAAGATGATGCAAGGTTTACTTATGATTTCGGTGATCATTACAGGATATTTCCTGCGATAAGCGGACATTATGAACTAAAATCAAATAAAAATGTTCATGTCAGAAAGGTTCCAGAAAATTTTGTCTATAGCAGTGATAACAATAGCAATTGGCTGACGGTTGAAGAAATGAAGAAAATGATTTCTTCAAGCATGTGAATTTCAGGAGTCAACTAAATGTGCATAGCAATAATTCCTGCTCGTGGAGGAAGTAAAAGGATTCCAGGTAAAAATATCAGATTTTTTCTTGGCAAACCAATTCTGTATTACCCTATAAATGCTGCGCTGGAGTCTGGGTGTTTCAAAGAGGTCATGGTTTCAACTGATGATGAAATAATTGCGGAAGTAGCCATTAGTTTTGGCGCAAGCGTTCCTTTTCTGAGATCCAAGGAAAACTCGAATGATTTTGCTTCAACATCTAATGTTCTACTTGAGGTTCTGCATGAATATGAATATAGAAACATAACATATGAGAATCTCTGTTGTTTCTATCCCACTTCTGTTTTTGTTGATTCTAATATGATAAGAGAAAGCAAGGTTGTATTCGATAAATCTGGCACAGATGGTCTTATTTCGGTTGTTAAGTACGGTCATCCAATACAGCGATCTCTTAGAGTAGATTGTGACAGACTTGTTGTTAATCATCCAGAATCCTTCTACGGAAGAACACAAGACTGCAGGCCGATGTATCACGATGCTGCGCAATTATACTGGCTTAAGGTGTCAAACTTTCTTAAGGAAAAAAAAATGTTTTGTGAGAATTGTGTGCCGTATTTTCTTTCTGAAAATATTGCACAGGATATAGATAATGAAGATGATTGGGTTATAGCAGAATTGAAATATCGTCATTTTTATTTGAAGGGATTGTTGAAGGAACGTGAAATATGAATTTGGAAGTGAAAGCCATCAGTGAAAGCGTTTGTTGTGACTTCTTATTGATTACTCCTTTAAGGATTCTTCCGACTCCGCTGGTTCCAACATTAGGACCTTTATGTTTATACTCTTATGCGAAGAAAAATGGTTTTACAGGAGAACTGATTAATTTTAATGAAATTATTAATGAAAATAATATTGGAAATCACAGTGAGGTTGTTGAAAAAACATTAAGCGTGTGGTTTGAAAAACATTCAGAAGTTTTATGTGTTGGTATAAGCGTTTTGTTTTCAGGTGTTTTTTCAAGAGTACTTGAGATAGCGACAATTTCCAAAAAAATTAGAAGTGATGTAAAAATTATAGTCGGGGGTATACATCCGACACTTCATGCATGGGATATTCTGGAACAGTGTCCTCAGATAGATTATGTAGTTATGGGGGAGGGTGAGATACAGTTTGTTGGTATTTTGAAGTATTTATCCGGAAAAGATGGTGTTGTTGAGTCAATGATAAATGGAATTGGATATAGAAAAGGAAAACAATTTTTTATTAACAAGAAAACAGAGTATACAAACCGTGATAATATTCACGATCTGGGATGTATAGATTATAGCTTGATTGACTTTAAACGATATCATACGTCAGATATGGAGTTATGGTATAATCCGAAGAAACATAAGATTATCAGTGCAGCACCAATTGTCACTTCAAGATCATGCCCATTTCGCTGCAACTTCTGCAGTATTCATGCAGTTCATGGTCCGAATAATACTTTTAGATATCGTTCATCTGATGATGTTGTGGAGGAGTTAAAGTATCTTTATTATGAAAAGGAAATAAGATATTTTTATATAGTTGATGATTGTGCCACAGGAAATAAAAACAATACAATGGAACTATATTCGAAAATTGTGAAAAGTGGTATGAATATTTCCATTGAGTTCCAGAATGGAGTGAATATCAGTTCACTTGATGATGAAATCATTGATGTTCTTTCTGCTGCAGGGATGGTAAGAGGAGGTTTGGCAATTGAAAGTGGATCTGAACTGATTCGGAATCAGATTATTGGGAAAAAACTTTCTTATAAAAAAATATTATCAGTTTACAGGCATTTTCGCAATAATCATAAGCATATATGGTTGCTCGGTTTTTTTATTATTGGACTTCCCGAGGAAACATATGAAACTCTTGATGAGACAATTAAACTTGTAGAAGAGCTTGATGAAATATATCCTATTTTCAATGTGGCAGTACCTACGCCGGGCACTAGACTATGGGAACAATGCGTAAGAGATGATTTATTGCTTTTTGATAATTCTAATGTCTGGAAAAAAAGTTTTATTTTTGGTGTAGGTAATAGGACACAAAAGGAAGAACTTAATTATTGGACTATGCATGGATTGGATTCTATACTTGATATATTTGTAATTAAACCATACAAACTTGATTTTGTTACACTGAGTCGCTATTATGAAAGACTTCAAAAGTTGAGAAATGAAAGGCTGCAAAAAATCAAGTCCATGTTGTGTGAAATATAAAATATAAAATGGAGCTGCACGTGAATAATTCAGCGGAAAACTTTACATCCTCAAAAAATAGTTATAGTGATCGTTTGAAATCATTACTTTTCAATCCTCGGTTAAAGAGCTTGATCCCATCAAAAAACGAATTAATTTGGTGTATTTGTACAGCCATGTTAATTCTTTTTTTTCAAGCACTTTTGAATTCCATTGATTATGCTACACTTCATGATTATGGATTCAGATATATTGAATTTTCAAAGAAATTTTTGACTTTGGATGTTTATCAGAGAGAAATGATAGTTAACAGCACTTTTTTAAGGTTAGGATTTGAATATTTATCAATACCAATTTATTCATCGTTAGTATTGTTACTTGTTGCTTCTTGCATTCTCCGTCTGATGCAACTTTTTGTTCTATGGTTTTTATTTAAGAAATTTACTGAGAATAATCTTATTACATCGGTGATGGTTATTGTTTTTGTTTTCTCAAATTCCATTATGGGGGGGGATATTCTTGTTATTCAGTATTTTCCGACATGGGGTATTAACATGTTTTCGGGATTTCTTGTTATTTTGGGCATTTTCCTGGCATTTCATGAATTTTTCTTATTGTCAGGTCTTGTGTTGGCGGTTTCATGTCATTTTCATCTTTTAATAAGTTTTTCAATTTTTATTTATCTATTTATGGGTTTAATCATTACTCGCTTTATTCAAAAAAAAGGTTTTATTGATCTTATTCGAATAGGGTTACCGGTTGCAATAGCGATATTGCCGTTTTTATTTAATAGAGTTAATATCTCGGAGCAATCTGATCTTTCGCTTAAGGACTGGTATGATTATATCTGGCGAACTGAACCTGAAGATGCATTTATGTCCGTTTTTATGAGTAACTTGGCCCTACGCTGGTTGGCGGTTGTTTTTGGAATACTGGCTATTGGAAATGAAGAAACACAGCAGGAAAAATATTTAAAATTTGGCTTAATTGGCGCAGCAATAATGACAATTCTTGTTTATACTATCGAGTGTTTTTTTAATCATGGAATATTTTTTGGAAAAATATCAGAATATCTGATTTCAATTAATTTTCATAAGGGAAAAGTTCTTATTGCGATATTAATCGTTCCATTTCTCATTCTGAGAATAGAAAAAATTTTAAATGGATATTCCGGAATACTACTGTTTGTTTTCGGAGTGACAAGCTTATTTACCCCGAGATTTTCTGTTGCTGCTATTTTTTCTTTTTTATGTGCAACGATATGCTTTTTCAGAGCTTACGGAATTCGAGTGGGATTTAGGTGGTTCCCTTCGTTTATAATGGGATTCATTATGCTTTACATGCAGTATCAGTCAGAAAGGCTTGCATTGGATATCTGGTATGCTGGAATAATAATTGTTTTTACTGCATTATTTATAGGCGCTTATTATTTTAAGATTCTGTCAATTAAAGTGATAATAATATTGGGAGTATTGATGAATCCTGTTTTTGAATCTATTATACAGAATTATAGAAAGCCAGTCAGCATTTTTAGGGATACTACGGTGAAAGAACTTGCAAAAATAAATATTGAATATGAATCATTATTTCGTCTAATGATTAAACGAAGCGGATCGATTACTTCTTTTAGTTTCGCTGACGAATCAGAGTTGAACGCTTTTTTTAGTATTCTAAAAAAAATATCTGTTCGTGATTGGCCTATGGAAAGAATGCTTATAGCACCAATCTATTTTGTATATCTTGGACCGGTTGTTTCACTTCCTCAATATTTAACTTTTCTTGACGAGGTGGGGGTATATAGTCTTGCATATGCAAGAAATTATGATTTCAGGCTCAAAGTATTGTTTGATGGAAAAGGAATTGCATGGTTCGGTCAGCAGGTTGATAAAGACTGCTATAATAAAGATGGATGTAAAGGAGTTCAGGATTTAATAATAAAAATGATAGAAGATTTTTCACTTAAAGATTATGAGAAGATTCGTAAAAAGACGGGAATAAGGTATGTTCTATCTCGAATTGATATTTCAGGCATAGAGCCTGTTATTGTAGAGTTACCTTACAGATTTTATGATCTTCAATATAAAAGAAAACCATGAAGGTTCTTCTGAAAAAGTTTGGTTGAATGAGGTTAAAAATGAAAAATGAAAAAATATCTGTAATTTTACCAACATATAATGAAGTATCAAACATTAATGATTTGATAATTATAATAAGAAAAAAATTATGTGAAAAAAATAGTGAAATTATTATTGTAGATGATGGCAGTACTGATGGAACTGTTGAATCTGTAAGAAAAATAGTTCAACAATATGAAAATATAAAATTGATAGAACGAAATGGTAAAAGGCCGTCATTGGCTGGTTCAATATTGGATGGCATAAATGTTGCAACAGGAGAAGTATTATTAATAATGGATTCTGATTTTAATCATTCACCTGAATATTGTTCAATTATGTGCAACCAGTTGAATGAAAATAATATAGTTATTGGGAGTCGTTTTGTTTCAAATATTTCATTTAAAGATTTGTTTGATTATCGTTATATAGGAAGCTGGTTGGTTCAGGTAATATTAAAATTTATTACTGGATTACAGGCTAAGGATTGTTTGTGTGGGTTCTTTTGTATATATAAAAGGCTTATTGATGAGTTGGATTGTAAATACATTTTTAAAGGTTATGGCGATTATTTTATATATTTATTGATTGCATTGCAGAGGAAACGCGTTGATATTGTTGAAATTCCTGTGTCATATGGGAAGCGCAGAGGTGGAAAATCTAAAACCAAATTGTTAAAATATTTTTTTGTCGTTATAAAGGAAGGTTGGAGAGCAAAAAGAAACCTTCCAAGAAATTGATGCGACAAGAAGATAAAAAAAATGCTATTTAAAAAGGATTCTTTAAATATTGGTAAATTTTTATATATGTATATTTTTTTTGGTTATTACCATCAATTAAACAACTTTAAAAAACCCCTTAGTTTGCTTTTAAACTCATAAATACTATTAATTCCTACTAGCTGCTTAAATGCATAATTAGGTCTTAAATAAAATTTTCTATAAGCTTGTTTATGAATTTTTATTAATTGACTTGTTGATAAAAACTCTACCCAATGATCAACAGTAAAATTCTCTGTCGGTTTACAAGAAAATTCAGACCAACGAGCTGGATTAATTAAGCCCTTTTCAGCAGCCATATCATATATCCTAGTATTTGGGTATAACGATAAAATTCCAATTTGTGCATAATCAGGATTCAATTCGATTAAAAAATCAATATTCTTAAATATATCTTCCTTTGATCTTTCAAATGGCAAACCAATCATAAAATCTGCTATAGTTTTAATTCCAAATTCACTACACAATCTAAAAGCATTCCTTATTTGATCAATTGTTGTGTTTTTATTTAAAAACATTAAGCCTTCATTTGTTCCTGTTTCAACCCCGAAAGAGATCATTCGGCAACCAGATTTCTTCGCTCTACATAATGATTCCCTTGTTACTGAATTTACCCTGCCTCGAAAATCCCAAGGGAATTTTAGTTTCCGTTTATCTATTTCTTCGCAAATATTAATTAGACGCATTGGAGAAATATTAAAAAGATCATCATAAAAATGGACTTCCTGATAACCTTGGTTCAAACATGCTTCAACCTCGTCAATAACGAGTTTTGCATCTCTTTTTCTGTATTTTTTTATTGGAACATCGCAAAAAATACACTGATAAGGACAACCACGACTTGTTATAATCGTTGCTAACTTATTACTAACTCCAACTATACTATGATAATTTATATGTTTAATATAGTCTCTATTGGGTTGTGGTAATTCGTCAATTTCTTCAATAAAAGCTGGAGGAACAGCCATTTTTCCTAAATAACGAGAATCATCAAATGATTTATTTTTCCATATAGCGATAGACTTTTTGGTATATACACCAGGAATGTCTATGGGCTCCTTTCCATAACGGATGTATTCAATCAGAATTGAAAAAGCTTTTTCACCTTCACCAACAACAATAGAATCTACTCCTTCCAATCCGACCGCCTCAAACGGAAAAGCCGTCGCATGAGGACCACCAAGACAGATATGAATAGCCGGAAATTCACATCGAACTGTTCGTATTACAAATAGAATATCGACTAAAAGGGCAGTAAAAGAAGTAATACCTATAACATCAGGCTTTATATCTTTAATATAATCAAATAACATTTTATGAGAATATTTTTCCGCAACACAATCCTTGAAAAACAAATCATCTCCGGTTTTCAATTTTTCCAGATATGAAAGTACATATAACGCCCCTAGAGGAGGGAAAAAACCAAAATCATCAGGTTCAATAAATCTTTCCCCTTTTTCATTAGGATATTCTAATACAGGTTTTTCAGCAGGAGGATTTATAATTAGAATTTTCATTAAGTAAATTTAACCTTTCTTACTTTAAAACTTATGCATTATAACCAGTATAATTCATACAAATTTCCGATACATAATCAATATCCTCATTACTCAAACTGTAAAATGTCGGAATATTAATGCCCAGCGAATGTACCTTGTGAGTTACAGGTGTATTTGCACGAGAATAAATCCCCATATCAGAAATTGGATAAAAATATGGACGACAATCCACTCCATTTTTTTTCAAATAATCCATAAAATCATTCCTACGAATTTCATTAAAATTATTACACTCCAAACAAATCAACCAATAGACATTTTCTGCCCATGGTTGTCGTCTATTTAAAGTTAAATATTTATACTCTCCTAAATTATTTTTGTACCGTTCAAAAACCCGCTTTCTATCAGCAATAAGCTCTGAAGCACGCTCCATCTGAGCACATCCTATCGCAGCTTGTATGTTAGTCATACGATAATTGAAGCCAATAATTTCATGCCAGTATTTTTTTTCCTTCGACATTGCATGATCTCGAAGAGTCCGTAATCTTAAATATAAAGACTCATCGTTTGTCGTTACCATTCCACCTTCACCAGTAGTAATAATTTTATTCCCATAAAAGCTAAATGTTCCACAAATACCCCACGAACCAACTGATCGCCCAAAAATCTTTGCTCCATGGGCTTCCGCAGCATCCTCAATTATATGTAAACCATATCGCTGTGCAATTTCCATAATTTTATTCATTTGAGCCGGATGACCATAAACATGAACCGGAATTATTGCCTTTATTTTACGCTTTGTTCTTTTATTTATAGAAAAACCTTTCCTAAAAATAGTTTCTTTTAGAATAAATTCTCTAGTTTTATTTACATCTATATTATAAA
>JADFZC010000098.1 GCA_015232735.1 Oligoflexales bacterium
CGCAGTCAACGAGCCATGCAATTCTGTCCACACCTGGAATTTGAACCGTTAAAAATGCTCCATAAAAAACCATCACATTATTGATAATGATTATCATTTGGTTTCAGTTATGGCAATGGATATTTTTTTCCCGGATGGGAGCCAGATTTTTCTTTGCAGCCAGATCATCTGAAATTATATATTTAGGTATGATTTTTTCAACAAAAGGATGTTTTATGACAGAAAGAACAAAATCCACCCTATGCCAGGCCAGAATGAAGTATTCCCCAAAACTCCCAAAATCCCTTAAGGGGGGAGCCTCGGGCGTAAAGGTTGTCAAGGGGGTAGCCACCCGCTCCGTGAGCGACCAGGAAGCTGTAAAATCACTTTTCCCAAGAACATACGGTGCCCCTATTGTCAGTTTTGAAGCAGGTCATTCTGAAGGTAAGGGGGGGCCGCTTAATGTGGGGGTCGTTCTTTCAGGCGGTCAGGCTCCAGGTGGACATAATGTAATCGCCGGAATTTTTGACGGAATCAAGTCTGTTCACAAGGATAGCAGGCTTTTCGGTTTTCTCAGAGGGCCTGACGGGCTTGCCAATAACAAATTCATAGATATCACATCGGACCTCATCGACCAGTATAGAAACTCGGGAGGATTTGACATTATCGGTTCGGGCAGGACCAAACTGGAAACCGAGGATCAATTCAACAAGTGTATTGAAGTTGTCAAAGCCAACAACTTAAGCACGATCGTGATAATAGGTGGTGATGATTCCAATACCAATGCGGCCATCCTCGCCGAATATTTCAAGACCAAAAGTGTAAGCTGCTCCGTTTTGGGCTGTCCCAAGACGATAGACGGCGATTTGAAGAATGAATATATCGAGACATCGTTTGGTTTTGACACTGCCGTCAAAACATACGCCCAGCTGATAGGAAACATCGCAAGGGACGCAAATTCCGCCAAAAAGTATTGGCATTTCATCAAGCTCATGGGAAGAAGCGCATCACATATAGGACTTGAGGCCGCTCTTCAGACAAGACCCAACTTCTGTCTGATCTCCGAGGAGGTCGCGGAAAAAAAGATCACTCTCGATCAAATAGTGAACGATCTTGCCAACGTAATTGAGAAAAGAGCCTCGTTGGGGAAAAATTTCGGTGTGGCGGTTATCCCCGAGGGACTTATCGAATTTATACCGGAGATGAAAAAACTCATTTCAGAACTCAACGATTGCATGGATCAAAAGGAGAAAGAGCTTGAAAAGCTCGACAAGGTCAGCGACAAGATAAAAAAGGTATCGCAGGCCATCAGCCGGGAAAGCGCGGACGTACTTCTAAAACTTCCCGAGGAAATCCAGGGGGAACTTCTCCTGGACAGGGACCCTCACGGGAACGTGCAGGTTTCCCTTATAGAAACCGAAAAACTTCTCATTGAACTTGTGACGAGGACTCTGAAATCAAGACCTTCATACAAGGGAAAATTTTCAACACAGCACCACTTCTTCGGATACGAGGGACGCTGCGCGCATCCTTCAAATTTCGACGCGGATTATGGCTACAGCCTGGGATATTCCGCAGCCGTGCTGGCTTATAATGGACTTTCGGGTTACATGGCGCAGGTATCCGGGCTGGCAAAAGGAAATGATAACTGGAAGGCCGGAGGAATTCCCATCGTGATGATGATGAACATGGAAAAACGCCACGGAAAGGAAAAACCGGTTATACAGAAGGCGCTTGTCAAGCTTGAAAGCCGGGCTTTCAGGCACTTTGCGGAAAACCGCGACAAGTGGGCAACCACCGAATCCTATCTTTATCCCGGCGCGATTCAATATTTCGGACCGTCCGAGATATGCGACACCGTAACGGAAACCCTTGTTTTTGATTCCATGGATATCGATGAAAAGAGGAGGTAAAATCACTGTCCGAAAGAATCAAACCTTGAAAACAGCTCGTCCATTTTCAGAACCCTGGGACTTTGAAAGGGGGCCGGTTTATTCATGTCGCCGACATACAGGGAGATCGTCCTGGCTGACGCATCGAACAAAGTGGTATTAAGCGTATAATATGCACCTCTTCTTGCAACAAGCCTTATCAGGTCCATAAGATGTTTTTCACCGATTTTACCTGACAAGGCTGCGATTTCATTTACGTTTTGGGCCAGTGTCCTGTATCTTTCAAAAGAGTCCCCGGATACCGAAGGCTCGTGCCTTTTTATATGGTGATTTGTTGCGATAAGGGCATTTCCGGTATTGAGCATGGGCTCTTTTTCACCGGGATAGCGAATTGTCGCGGCACCATCCGGATGAGATCTCTGTCCATCCGTCTCGATTGTCACGCTGCCTGTGCAACTTGTGTTATTGCATGGAACATTAAGGCTGATATTGCTTCCCATGTTATAAAAGTTCTTGTCATAATAGTTTTTCATTCTACTGAAAAAATCATCAGAACCTGTAGAGTTGATTAGTGCCCACCGGGCTGTGAGGATACGGGGGGCAGGTCGCATGAAGGTAACGGGATTTTTAATATCAGGCACATCCTCTATGGTGAGTGAGGCTCCATCTTCCGTAAAACATGAAATGCAGCCTGTGATGCCCGGGACCGAAATTGACACCCATTTTTTGTTCTGATTCGAGGAGCTTTTATAAATCTTGACGATATGTTCATTCATTATTGTGCTGTTTGTATCGGTGAAATAATCAAAGTTTCTGACCTGCATGGTACTTCCGGTATCAGAAAGGTCTCCCCAGACACTGAGGGATGAGCAGCCGCCGTCACCCAGGGTATGCATGACAACCAGGTCAGCATATTCAATGGGTCTCGATCCAAATGCCAAAAACTCAAGGTTCCCGCTTTTTATTATCAGATCCTGCGGAGGGCAATGGTCCCTCATCCCCCGGAGCATAGCCTTTAATTCGATCTCATCATCCATGGAGATTTTATATTTCAGAGGGAGAAGCGCTTTTATCGTTCCATAAGGTTTTTTAGCCATATTGGTTATTACATGGTCCAAAAAATATTCCTTGAAGACTTTTGTAATCCTTCCGCACAGGAGCGCGCCCTCGGCGTATCCAATCTCATCCCTTGTCCCCCAAAGCCACAGGGCGCTGATACCTCCAATATTTTCAAGACGCCCGTTTATTTTTTGCGGATTCAGGTTCATTTCACCTGCAGGTGAATCCGAAAACGCATAACTGCGCTCGTAGGATTTGGCGCATCCCGCATGTGTGCATGAATCGTCTTTTCCGCATCCGGACGCTGCATAGAAAAATACAGCCAAAAAAACAAACTGCCTCTTACAAAAACCTCTCCCTCCAGTCATATTCCTGAAACTCCTTTTTTAGTCATTTAGTGCCTTTTTTCCTGTCATTTTCCAACAGGGAGACGACACTGAAAAATTTTTATTTAGCTCCCTAATCAATCAGGGCTTGGGTTTTACTCCAAGCCCCCACCTTTAGGTGGGGGTAATTGACTCCACAACACCCTTATCCGCCGGATAAACTCTACGCCCATTTGGACGAATAAAAACGAGACAGTACCAAAGCTGTCACATGTCTTTTGAAATTATGGCACGAATATATATAAAAATATTTGTTCATGGAAGCACAAAAGCTGGTTTATGAAAAGCGTGATGATGAAAAGAAATCAATCTCTCATGTTGTCTCTACAAAAAATGTTATTTATTTTTTGTTTTATTATTTCAGGATAGGGAAGGTTTCTTTAAAAAATAGAGGCTTCCTGCATGTTTCTCTTTCCTTTGAAAACCATGTGGTGATCAAGAAAAATAATCCCCTGAAGCCGAAAGTCCCCTGAACTGTCCCATCAGTTGTCTTAGCTGCTGCGATTGTTGTTCCAACTGCTCGGCTGCGGATGCCGACAGTTTGGCCAGAGAGGCATTTTGCTGAATTGTTCCGTTAATGTGGTTGATGGCAACATTGATTTGACTGATACCTTCCGTCTGGGATTTGCTGGCATGGGCGATCTGGTCCACAAAGGCTGTAACTTTATCCACTTCATCAATTATTCCCGAAAAAGTCGCGAGTGTGTGCATTACGGCTTCTGAACCGCCGTTGATTCGGCTGATCGATTCGCTTATGAGTTCCTCTGTTTCCTTTGCGGCTTTTGCACTTCGTGAGGAGAGACTCCGCACCTCTTCGGCAACAACAGCGAAGCCCTTGCCGTGAATGCCGGCACGCGCAGCCTCAACGGCGGCATTCAGTGCAAGCAAATTGGTTTGAAAGGCAATATTGTCAATCGCTTTTATTATCTTGGCGATTTTGTTGCTGGACTGTGCGATATTTTCAATCGCGGCTTTCATCTTTTGCATCTGTGTATTTCCGATGTCCATCTTTGATTTCATATTTTTTGCCGCATTGACAACCTCCTGAACATAGGAGGTATTATCCTTCGCCTTTTTCGAAACCTCAGCCAAAGAGGAGGATATTTGCTCTATTGAAGCTGCAGATGAGCTGGTCGACTCTGAAAGTGAACGGCTGTTATCTGATATGGTATCAGAACTGCTGTTGACGTCCTCTGACGAGTTGCTGATCCTGCCCAGCAAGACCCCAAGGCTGTCTTTCATTTTCAGAAGCGCAATCCCAAGGGTGTCAGCGTCAGATGATAGGGCCAGGTTTTGAGACAGGTCGCCACTTGCGATGGAAGCAGCGAAATTTGATTTTTCCTTGAGGCTTTTTGTCATGTTGTTGATCGAACCGGCTATATCGGCAAACTCGTCCGAAGTGGTGATAGTCATCGTTTTCGACAAATCACCCTTGGTAATAATCTCGATCTGCTTTAATATGGCATGCAGATGCCTGATGAAAAGCCGTTCGTTGCTCAATACGAAAACGGCGATTATCAGGGCGCAGATGGCGGCAAATGTCAGGATATTGCTGATTACAAGCTCATTGAGCTGGCTATTTAAATATTTTGTTGTCACCCCGATCTCAATGCTTCCGATGGCTTTGTCAAATCTTTTGACGGCTCTTGTGGTTGAAATTATTTCATCTGTGAAGCTTGTCGGCATTGTTTTAAGACTTGATGGCTTCATCTTCTCATCAAGACCGTATATCAAAAGAGGCTTTTTCTTGTTTTCCTCGGTAATGGCCACTTTCACCACATTTTTTTCAAGCATTTCCGACATTATGATGTTTTTAAGAACTTCATCGGACATATTCCATAGTGGTTCGGCGACACTGCCTTGCATCCTGTCGGCAATCTGGCCAAGCTGTTCGTTCAGGGCTTTTTTAAGACGGCCTGAACTTACGCGATATTGGATAATCCCGGATATCATCAATACAAGCATGGTCATGGTGACGACAGAAACTGCCAGTTTGAGACCAACCTGCCGTGAAATTGTTTTGAAAATCCTGCTCATGGTAAGTCACTTTATTTTTTATTGCTGATTATCATTTTATTCACGGTTTTTGTACAGATGCTGTCTGGTATAGTCGCAGTCCGGAATTATCTTTGCTCATCATGACAGCCTCGGAAGTCGCACCTGCCGGGAAGAATTGCCACAAAATCATCTATGAATCTATGATAATCCTCATGTACTATTTTTATATTAGCACTGTTTGGATAATGCTGGAATGTGATGCGGATGCATGAGAATGCATACTTTGCCTACTTCGTAAACCCGGCCCTGAAGGACCGGGTGTCGAATCAGGAGAGGCTTTAAACCTCTCCTGATTTTGGTTAGCTTGAATAACCTCGCCCTGAAGGACGAGGTTTCCTTGAACTTCATGAACTGTTTTTAATATTGTACAATAAATAGTCAAACCTGCTGCCGGTTCAACCTTTTCTGCGTAAGGGAACGGTCTTTTTTGAACACCCGAAGTCTTCGATAACGATGACTCCGTACTCGGTTGCCAGCCCTGCTGAGATGTATCAAGTTCCGGTATATTTCTTTATTATTGCAGCAGCTTTTCCCTCGCTCTTGATGGTATCCAGCGCCTTTTGAATCTCGTCTATGACTTCCTGCGGGGTATCCTTGTGAAACCCGAACCACACAGAGGCTGTTTCAAAGACATAGGCGCTCTCAAAATCAGTTGTCTTTTGACCTGCGGCCTTAAGTTCCCACAACGCAGGCAAATCACCGTATGCCCAGCCGTCAAGCCTGTCGGACACCAGTTTTGTGATATTGGCCTTGGAGCTGCTGGTCTTCTGGATGGATTCTTTCTTTATCCCGAGTTTTGTGAGGTGCTGGTCCATATAATCATCTTTTATTACACCTATCTGCAGTTTATCAAGATCCTTGGCTTCTGTGATTTTGATTTTTTTGCTTTTCTTGGTTAGTAAAACCTGCTTGATATCGATCACGGGTCCAACCCATTTGAAAAGTTTCTCTCTGGCTTCGGATCTTCCTATTGAAAAGAGACAAGTATTAGGTGTTTCCTGAAGGCTCTTGTACGCCCTGGCCCACGGCAGAAGCTGAATATCCTTTGAAGTAAGCCTGGAATTTGTCTTTTTGAATATTTCAGCAAGGATATCAACCATCATGCCCTGCACCTTGCCTTGTTCCTCATAATTGAAAGGCGGATATTGTTCTGTCATGAAGGTGATTTTGTCGACACCCGCAGAAGCGATTGCCTTAGAACCTGTTATCAAGCTGCCTATCAGTATTGCACAACAAATTAACATTAACCTCATTCTAATACCTCCAATATGTGACTAGTCTCTGGTGCGAAATGCACCAGAGACGTATCCTGAGCCCTAAAGGCGAAGGATCTTTCACGAAATATCAGCATGCTACAAACAGCTCCTATGTGTGCTTTGCTTAAAAAAGACACATTCACGGGGCTTTAACTCCACAGACTAACAATTTATTTAAACATCCACCTATTAAGTAAAGTAGATGGATTTGTTCAGCCGACTAAAGTCGGAAATACATTTGCCGGCCGGGTCCGATTATATTATTAATCTTTTAATACTCCAATGCCATTCATATATTTTTTTTCTTTTTTTTAACGCAGATTATGCGGATTTCGCAGATCCCGCAGATAAGCCATAGTACCCCCTCTACAAAATCTGCGAAATCCGCATAATCTGCGTCAAAAAAAGAAAAAAAATATACTCACCTGATGGCGAGGGTTTTAAACCGGTCATTTTAAAAAAATAAAGTAAAAAAATTTTATCATAATTAATTCTGACTCTGCTATGGTTTTTTTCCCACCCATTTCAAGTACTGGCCATACAGGGCTGCGGCTTTTTTGTTTACAAAAAAGGCAGCCCTGACTGGCCATAAGTTCCATTTGCTTTTATTCTGCAGTCGTGATGCGACCTGTGCGATTTGCACAAAAATTGCGTAAAATCCCAAAATGTTAAAAGACTTGGCATGCTTTTCGGATTCCTGAAATCCGCCGGCAGTCTTTTTATGGCGGATTTTCAATTGACGATCTAAGAAATGTTGAAAAGTTTCCGATAAATAATCATCATTTTGAATTTTTTGCATGGTGTGAGGGACAAAGCAGACAGGTTCACTCTAACGGAGTTGGAGCTGCATAATGAAAAAACTGAAAACACAAACAATATGCTTTTTGTATTTCTGGTTTAAAAACCTTCATCCTGAGCGAATCGGGTGGTTTTCCCGCCGCAGACTTCGCAGGGGAATGGAAAAATTTCCGAATGAACTATCCAAAATACCATACCTTTTCATACTAATTTCGGCAGTCATATGCTCATTTGCGACTTCCTCAGGTTCCTCCGCATTTGCCGATTTTCAGGGGGAATCCATCGAAAAAAACAGTCTATTCAATCATCTCACTCTTAAAAGTTCCAATGAAACAATTCAAAAATGGTTCAATGAGACATCAAAAAACGTTCCAAAGGTAATTTTGAATGACGCGGACGAAAAAGTAGCCCTTGCAAAATATACCGACTATCTGGAGGACACTGCCGGCAGACTGGGTATCAATGAACTTATCGGGGATGAGAAAGGAAATTTTAAATGGAGTCATCACCGCAAGGAAAACGTGCCGTCATTTGGATTTACCGATTCCGTCTACTGGCTAAGATATGCAATTGAAAACAAAAGCGTCAGCCGGGAAAGCTATTTCCTGGAACTTTCACATTATTATCTCGACTATGTCGAACTATATGTTTTCAACTCCGATATCGAACTTAAAATAATAAGGACGGGAAACAGATACCCATATTATCAAAGGCCGATAGATCACCAAAACTTTGTCTTTCCGATAAAAATTCCTCAAAACAGCACTATTTTGATAATGATCAGAGGACAAAGCTCGACCAACATGATGTTTCCGCTTACAATATGGGAACCCGAACATTTCCACTCATTCAAATCGAGAGAACTCACAATATTCGGCATGTATTACGGCATGATTTCTGTCATGATTGTCTAT
>JADFZC010000099.1 GCA_015232735.1 Oligoflexales bacterium
ATCATGCTCAAATGCTTCCTTCTCTGGTGTCAGTCAAAATAAAAAAAAATCTCAGAAACCAGAGACCCCCAGCAATCAAGAAGTGAAACCAGATGTGTCTACCATAAAAGATGAGGATATCGTAAAAACGCTGTCCATTCCCAAGCACCCGAGCTCTTTTGCTGTTGTGATCGTTTCACCTGCGAAAACAATAGATAATGAAAATCCCACTCAAATCAATATCACATTTGAAAAGGATGTAATCGGTTTTGAGATGAGTCAAATTACAATTACAGGAGCAAAACCGGAAAAACTCGAAGGGAAAAAAAGCAATTTTGTCCTGACCATACAACCAACTCTCCAAAATGATGTGAATGTCAAAATTGAGGCAGGAGTTGTCAAAGACGAACAAGGAGGGGTTAATCTGGCAGCATCATTAGTCATTCCTGTAAAAACAACTTCTGAGATCACCGCGGCACTTGATAACTTGAGATGGGAATTGCCTTGCTTCGGGTTGGGACTGGATTATTGCAGTTGCAAAAATGAGGCATCAGACGAAAAGCATTTGACAGGAGACAACAGCAAAACCTACAAAGTCAAACTGCGTTTTCGAGGCATCGTTGAACAAAAGACATATATCGGGGGCAGCAATGACGGGGGATTCTGGCAGATTGGTGGAACGCCTGACAATGGAAGCTGGAATGTCTACAGACTGACCATATCCAACCCACCGCAGACTTATTATCTTAACCGCGGCCTGAGCGGTCTTTTTAATACCTACATTATTGATTATACTAAGGATATATATATGAGTAGCGGTGCCACCATTAAAGTCGCAGCGTCAGCCATAGATGGATTGGAGATTACCAATCATGACAGAAACGGACGCGCGTTCATAATCCCCGATATTCCTCCTGCACCAGCCCCCTTTCGCGGACAATTTGTCCAGATCAACGTGATCAGCATTGAGCCGCAGTAACTTGGGATTTAAAGCCCGTGGCAAGTCACATTAACAAGGGACCGCAACAATTTTAAATCCAAGAGAAAGGCGAAAAGCGCAAACCGAAATGGCAAACGTCAAAAGTCGGGTATCAGCGATAAAGAATAAAGAGCGGGAGACGGTAAGGATCTCTGGCACGACAGATTTTTTCTCAAGGCTCAAAATATTCGTTTTAAAATCCTATATCCTCTACTTTTCAAGCGATTTCTTCGCCGCCTTGAAGATATTCTGATAGCCGGTGCATCTGCATAAATGACCGGAAATCTCCCTTTTTATCTCATCATCGGTAAACTCCTTCCCGCTTTCCGCGAGGGAAGTCGTGGTCAGGACAAGTCCCGGGGTGCAAAAGCCGCACTGTATCGCGCCCTCTTCCACAAAGGCCTTCTGAACCTTTGAGAGCTCTCCCTCCTTGCCGATTCCCTCGATGGTCGTAATTTTTTTCCCGTCAGCCCAGGCGGCAAGGTATATGCATGAGTTTATCGGAGTTCCATCTATCAGGACAGTGCATGCTCCGCATTCACCAACTGAACATCCCTGTTTTACGCCAGTAAGATGAAGCTTCTCCCTCAGGAGATCAAGCAGCGACAGGCGTATGTCAATTTCAAGTCTGTACGGCTTGTCATTTACGGTAACACTTATTTTTTTTGTTGTTTCATCGCTCAATGTTGTTTCCTCGCCCTCAGGGCCGCTTCCGTAAGCGCCCTTTTTGTCAGAACTTCGATAAGATGTTCCCTGTATGCCTTTGATGCGCGCCATGAGTCCCTTGCCTTTGACGATTTGACCGCAAGTCTTGCCGTCTCGCTGGTGACCGATTCATCAGCCATTTTTCCCACAGCATATTTTTCAGCTTCGTCGCATCTTATCGGGACAGGCGCAGCCACTCCAAGACCGATTCTTACATCCGCAAACCTGCCATCGGAAATCCTGCATACGACTGAAACACCAAGGTTTGCTATATCCATGGCCTTGCGGATGCACCACTTGATGTAGTGGCTTCCAGTGTCTTTGTAATCGTTCTTTGATATAAGGATTTGTGTAAGAATTTCCCCCGGGTTCAGGTTGACCTTGCCTGGACCGGCATAAAATTCCCGGATGGGAACGATTCTTGCCCCACTCTTTGACTCGATTTTAAGCCTGGCATTCAAGGCAAAGAGCGTGGAGGCGCTGTCTGCCGATACAGCACCGTTGCATATGTTCCCGCCGATGGTCGCGATGTTCCTGATCTGGGGACCGCCCATGGAAACCGCCGCCTCACACAGCGAAGGAAGGTTTTCTCTAATTACGGGATGAAAAAATATCCTTGAGAAGGTGGCCATTGCCGAGATGATCACGGTTCCATCGCTCTGAAGTGAAATTTCCTCGAGTTCCCTGATTTTTCTCAAGCTCAAAAGGGAGGCCCCCTGCATATCCCCATGATGAAGCTTGATCAGTACGTCGGTACCTCCGGCGACAATCCTGATATTCGAATCCTGCTCAAGCATTTCCATGGCTTCTTCCAGCGTCGATGGCTCCATGAGATTCTGTATGTCAAACACTTTGAAGCACTCCTTTCTAAAGCAGTCCAACCTCTTTGAATTTTTCGAATACCGCCTGCGGGTACATGGGAACACTGTTGAACGCAACCCCGGTGGCGTCCAGCACGGCATTTCTTATTGCAGGTGCGGGGGATATCGCGGGAGGCTCTCCAAGCGATTTATGACCGAATGAACCTCCCGCATCGAACGTCTCAACAAATGCCACACCTATTTCAGGGGTGTCAAGGATAGTCTGTAGCTTGTAATCCAGAAGATTGTTGTTGAGAGGCTTTCCGGTTTTCTCGTTGAAAAGCATCTGTTCCGTCAGTGCATATCCGAGGCCCATGCTTACGCCCCCGTGTACCTGCGCCTCGGCCATCTTCGGGTTGATTATCACACCGGAATCATGAATGTTATAGATTTCGAGAACCTCAATCCTTCCGGTCTGCATGTCGACCTCCACCTCGGTAAAGGTTACGCCGTATGACATCGCGTTGACTCTCACGTTTGCCGATGTATCGCTTGTTATCGGTTCGGCGTGAATCCTGTCATAAAAAGACTCCATTGCGACATCCTCGATGGAACAGATCTTTCTTCCAATCTGTCTTTCAATGATTACACCATTTTCTATGTCCATTTCGCTTTCGCTGAGACCGGTTTTCCTGCTGGCGATTTTAAGGACCTTCCCTCTTACCTCCATGGCAGCCTTTTTTACGGCCACGCCAGTTATGAAAGTCTGTCTTGAGGCGTAAGCTCCGGTATCAAAGGGAGAAATGTCAGTATCCTGAGTGGTCACAACATGCACCATGTCTATTGGAATGCCCAGTACCTCCGAGGTCATCTGTGCAAAAGCCGTGTCGCTTCCCTGTCCGATTTCAGTCGCCCCTATTTGAAGCTGCACCGACCCGTCCTGGTTCATCACGATTCTTGCCCCCGCAAGTTCAAGGCCGACCGGGTGTGTGCCTGACCCGTAGCTGAAACAGGCCATGCCGACGCCCCTTCTCTTTTCCGCTGATGTCTGATGTTGGTACAGTCTCTTTTTTTTATCCCATCCTATCAGCTGTTTGCCTTTCTCGATGCATTCAGGTATGCCGAAGGAACGGACTACGTTTTTTGTGAGCGGGTCCATATGCCCGACGCTTATCAGATTCGCTTTTCTCAACTCTGTGGGATCCATACCAAGCCTGATGGAAATATCGTCAAGATGACTCTCCAGGGCGAAAGATATCTGAGGCACTCCATAGCCTCTCATCGCACCGGCGACAGGAAGGTTTGTATAGACGGTTTTGGGCTGATAGTTTACGGCATCGAAATTATAAAGAGGCCTGAATTTACTGCCTGCGCTCATGGCGATGGAATGTCCATGCGACGCATATGCCCCGTTGTTTGATATTACCCTGATGTCGATTCCGGTCAGTTTTTTGTCCTTTGACACCGCGGTTCTGATCTTGAATTTCATTGCGTGCCTTGTCCTGGTATCGATGAAGCACTCTTCCCTTGTAAGGGCGTATCGGACAGGCTTTCCCTTTGCGGCAATGGACATTGCCGCCGTGAGCGGTTCGATCACCACATCCTGCTTGTTTCCAAAACCGCCGCCTATGTGCGGTTTTATGACCCTTACCCTTCCCCAGGGGAGACCGAGCGCCTGTGCGACGATTCTCCTGACGATATGCGGGATCTGTGTCGATGAGACGATCACAATCCTGCCGTCTGTATCGACGTAGGAATATGCCGAGTGGTTTTCTATGTGGCAGTGCTGCACGATGCTTGTTGAAAATTCACCGTCAAACACTCTGTCGGCATCCCTGACCGCTTTTGCCAGGTCGCCAAATTGCACTCCGAACGAGCTTATTATGTTGCCGGGTTTCTCCTCATGTATTACTGGAGCGCCATCGGCCATCGCCTTTTCAGGATCGATGACATGCGGAAGGACCTCATAGTCCACCTCAATAAGTTTCAGAGCCTTTTGAGCTGTCAATTCGTCAGTCGCCACGACCGCTGCCACCGCATCGCCGACAAACCGTGCCTTGTCTGTAAGAATCATTTTGTCTTCTACGTCGCGGTGCGACGCATCGAGCGACCAGGGATGCCCGGCTGTGGCAAACTTTATTTTTGGAAGATCCATGTGGGTGATGACGGCTTCAACACCACTGAGCGCCCTGGCCTTTTCAACGCTGAATCCTTTTATTCTGGCGTGGGCGTATGGGCTTCTCAGAACCTTTCCCACCAGCATGTCGCGTTCGAAGAAGTCGTCCGCGTATTTTGCCTTGCCGGTTACCTTGGCTATGGCGTCGAGTCTTTGGACGTTTTTGCCAAGAATCCTGTAGGAAATTTTTTCGCCTGCGGTTTCAAGCGGCGGATGCCCGGAGACTTTGCCGCCTTCAGTGTCATGATCCCTAAATTCCCTGGTGTTCGTCTTCACCGCGATCTTGGAGTAATACCCTCTCGCCTCAACATCATTTTGGAATTCTTTATGTGACATCGTGTAACCTGTTTTTGTATGCCCCAATGTTGACCTCTAAAGCGAATAAGCTGCTATTCACAGTATGCTTTTTAAGCATTATTGGGGAGTATAGTCAATTATCAAATTAGTTGATAGAGGAAAAAATCACTGGCATATTCTTAAGCATATCGGGGCGTTGCATGGTGACGTCCACCTGACCGGAATTTTGCGGGTTATCATGATTTCTAATATGGGAAACCGCTGTTTATCTGCATTGTGCAGGCTGCCTCGCCGCTTTTGTCCCCAGAGGTGACTGTCTGGCAGGAGAGCTGGAATACGTCCCGGTAAATGATATAGCCGGCCCGCAGGTTTCTGACCGTGCCTTTATGATAATTGCCGATCAGCTTGAAGATTCCCTCCGATGTGGAATCGTGCAGAGTGAATTTCCGATTCTCTGCTTCAAATTCACAGTTGGCATTCTTGTTTGTATACGAAGGGTGAATTGACGAGCAGGAGACCTTGTCTGCAACGACCGGCTCCTTCTCCCCATCTTTTTTCAGTCCGGCGGTATGAAGAAGATTGATCATGTCAGCGGCATCCTTGCTGCTGAATGTCAGCGTCTCTCTGTGAGCAAGCTTTCTGGTTACTCTATCGCTTTCCCCCTGATTGTCGGACGGGGTCTTATCGGCTGAGGTCCTTGAGGTCTCCTGCGACAGGCCTCCGCAGGCTGTGATGATGATGGTTGATGTGATCAAGGCTATTATCCAGCTTCTTTTACAAGTAGTTTTCATATTTGGTACTCCTATTTCCAAAAACAACAATTAACAGTTTAATCGTTTGCGAACTTCGCGCTGTCAAGGTGCCTTTTATGCAATATCAGGGCCATATGGTATATGGTACTAATGTTCTGAAATTATTGGGTTAGATATTTTATCATGGCAGGGCCGTTTATCGTTTTCGGGATAGCTGATAAAAATGCCGACAGCCATGGTCATGAAACCTTGATCAGGCTGCCGGACATGCCCGTGGATGGCCCCGGGAATTGTTCAGCAAGAGCTGAACTTCACTTTACATTGGGCGACTGATGTTATATTTTTCAATATCTCTGGAATATAAGGAAATTCATCGTAAAAACAGTTTTTGATGCCAAGGGGTTCCAGGCGAGAAGTGGCAGGGAATTGTATGAAAAATTATCTGGTCTTTGATATGGGCGGCAGCGCTGTGAAGTGGGGGGTGCTTGACTCCTCCGGATCCATACGGCGGCAAGGCTCTTTCCCGACACCGACTGATTATCTGCCGGACCTTTATAGCGGTATGAAACAGTGCCGGCAGCAAGTAGAGGGCGACATAGATGGGATTGCCCTCAGTTGCCCCGGGGCCGTCGACAGCGAAAAGGGAACAATTGGCGGATGCAGCGCCATTCCGTGTATTCATGGCCCCAACCTGAAACTCGATCTTGAGGAGAAATTTCAGGTGAGGGTTGAATTGGAAAATGATGCCAACTGTGCTGCGCTGGCGGAATTATGGCTCGGAGAAGCCAAGAATAATAGGGATGTGATCGTTATGGTACTAGGCACTGGAGTCGGAGGTGCCATCGTAAAGGACCGCAAGATTCATCGCGGGAAAAACTTGCGGGCAGGAGAACTGGGCCTCATGTATTTTGAATGGGAAACAGGTGTGACTCCCGCATGGGGACGTGCTGTCGCACCTGGTTATCTGGTGGACAGAGCATCGGAAAAACTGGGTTACAAGGTTGACGGTATCGAACTGTTCCGATTGGCTGAGAAGAGGCTCGAACCTGTCGCTGTAGATGAAGTCGAACGTTGGTATCAAAATATGGCGAAGGGGATCCTTACCATCCAATATTTTTTCGATCCGGAAAAAATCATTATCGGCGGTGGTGTCAGCGCAAAGCCTGGTCTCATCCCCATGCTGAGACAGGCTGTCATTGCATTGGCGGAAAAATTCCCGAAGCCACCTGTGATTCCTGAGTTGTGTAAGTGCCGGTTCGACAATTCAGCAAACCTTGTCGGTGCATTGTGCCATTTTCTGATGAAGGAGTGCGACGGATCTTTGCCATCGTTCTCCTTTGAGTAGTCCGGCATGGACTTGCTTTGCAGAAACAAAGCGATCAATTTGATGATAGCCCATCTTGGGAAACTGGGTTACGAAGGTATTGATTTTTTAAAAAAAATGATATTGCAGAGGTGGAATGATGCTGTCATCGAGGAAAACAACAAGTCATATTTTCCTTTGCTGAATCAAAATGTCTGTTTTTCAGATCTGATTTCAGGACTGTTTCATGAATCCATCGATAAAAACCAACAGCAGAGGCTGGGGCAGTTCCAGACGCCAGGCAAACTTTGTCAGACAGTAATAAAAAATTTGGTGCCCGTTGACATTTTGGGAGGGAAAGTCATCGAACCCTGCTGCGGGACAGGGGGCTTTGTTTGTGAAATCATAAGAATGCTGAAAAATGAATTTGCCTGGCAGGATGAGAATGTACTGGCCTGGTATTTATCAAATGTTACATGTATTGATATTGACCCAATGGCTTGCGATTTGGCTTTAATATCAATTTTGACCACATTGATTGAAAATAAAATAATAAAGGATGAGAAAGATATTGTTTCGATACTATCCAAACCGATTTTAAACAAAAACACTTTTGAGTTTTCTTTTTGTAAAGGTAAAAATTCAGGTTTTATAAACCACCAAAAAAAATATGATCTGTTGATAGGGAATCCGCCATGGGCTGGCTGGGAATATATTTCTGAAGATGCAAGAGAAGAAATTAAAAAAGCACTGTCAAGTTCTCATTTGTTTCTTGAAAAGGGCTGGCGTGCCAGAATTGCCGCAGGAAAGCTTGATATCGCAACTGTCATGACAATAATTTGTTCCGATTATTTTTTAAAAGAAAATGCCTATGGTGTATTCCTGTTGCCAAACGCCTTATTTAAAACAATATCCGGAGCGAAAGTTTTCAGACAATTTAAGACAACAAATGACAGGTTTATGTCGCCACAAAAAATATTGTGCTTTCGGGGAGACAAATTTTTTAAGGATGTAGTGGTAAAAACCAACGCGTTACTTTGGAAAATGGATGAACCCGCGTATTTTCCCATTGATGCCATTGAGTATGGTGATGACCCAGGCGGGAAGGAATTTCTTAAGGCATATCCTCTAAACCCCAATGATAAAACATCTCCATGGACTTTCTCCAAGGAAGTCGACAATTCCAATAATACGCTTTATGGCAGGTCAGGCTATCGGGCGAGAGAAGGAGTAAACACAGGCGGAGCAAATGGTATTTTTTGGGTTGATATAGAAGAAACGACAGGTTCTTTAAATAAAATA
>JADFZC010000100.1 GCA_015232735.1 Oligoflexales bacterium
GCGGATCAAAAAGGGTGGACTACACGATAATTGGAAGCGGGGTCAATTTTGCCAGCCGGCTTAAAAGTTCTGCAAGCCCCTTCAGAATCATGCTCAGCAGCAAGGTTAAAGAACGTCTTGCACCTGCAATATACGACAAAAGTGCCATGAATCCCTTATTTTTTTCAATAAAAAACAAAAAAGAGATTTACCGGGCATTCGAATACAATCCACATTATGGAAAAGAGGAAATAATTCAAAAAATTGAAAATATTTATTGGGATTTCCTGAACAAGAACATCCTTGAGGAACGGACCATAGTGAAAGACGGAATGGACATTAATCTGGTATCAGAGCTGGGAAATTTCAAGGTTCTCGATTTCTCGATAAACGGTTTCTGTGCAAAAGGAACCAGCTTTGTTGCAAGAAATGTGGCAATCATGGTGCAAATAAGGACATCCGATCTTTCTGTCGCGGAAAAACTCACGAATGTTTTGCTTGACAAGATACAGGTTCAAGTAAAATGGAGCCGTCCGTCCGTGCCTGACCAATTCGTGCACGGCCTTAAAATCATGGGACTGAATGAGTTGCAAAAATCGTATATTGCGGAAAACCTGCGGTCGGTGAAAGCCTCTTTTTACCAAAATACAGATGTGGCTTAAGGGAAGGCAATGATTGTTATGAATTCGGAATTTAAGAAAAACTTTTTCATCATCGTTGCGGTATGCGCACTCTTCATAACCGTATCTTACATCAGAATACCATTCCCCGGTCAAAGTCCCGAAATAATGGAACTTGACGAAACCTCCAGTGAATTGGAGATAGAGACTGTTTTAAAACTCGAAAGAGACCGCTGGAGATCAAATTCTTTTGGAACAAACCATCTTCAATATTCTGACAGGCCGGGTGACAAGGTCTATTGGCACAGGATTGACATCGAAAGCGAGGCAAACCGCAAAAGAAGCCTTGTCGCCGAAATTCAATATCCGCACCTTTATGAAGTGGATTTTTACCTTGTTAACGGAAAAAACACAATAATTGACCATTATGTTACAGGAATATCCAATGAAAGGCCATTCAAAAACCGTCTGATAAAAAGCCAGAACATTGCATATCCTTTCCGGATCAAAGCCGGCGAAAAAATGTCCCTCTACGTCAAGGTCCGCTCCACGGGTATCATAAGGATTCCGATAATTATAATGGAAGCGGAAGAATATGATAACTGGACCCGGTTAAACGATCTGATTTTAGGTGGATATCTTGGCGGATTCCTGTGCATGATTCTCTACAACCTTTTCATATATTTCTCGACCAGAGAGATCACCACACTACTGTATGTTCTTTTTCACGCGGTACTATGGGTGTTTCACTTTTGCTATCTAGGTTTCGGTTACATCTACGTCTTTGACGGCAGCATAGGGGCCGCTGTTATCATCATGTTTTATTCATTTCTTGGTATGAACTATACAGGACTTCTCTTTCTGAACTCCTACCTTAAATTCGAGAAATTATTTAACAACATGTACCACGTGCGCTTCCTGGAGGTACTCATACTTCTGACTTTCCCCCTGGCTTTTTTCATACCGGCAGGGACCTTCATCAACATTGTCCTGGCCATCTTCGTCATTTCATTCGCACTTATAATAATCTTCCTTGTTCCGGTTTTAAAGGTTGCAAATATCGGCAGTTTCCTTGTCGCATGGGCCGGCCTCCTGATCTCCACCACCATTCATGTCGGAACATACCTGAACATCGTACCTTTAACCCTTGTAACACATTTTATTCTCTATTTCGGCGTGCTTTGGGAAATGACAATACTTTCAAAAGTCATTGGTGACAGGATTAAACTGATGGAAGTTGAAAAGAGCAGGATAAGGAATGACCTTATAGAAAAGACCTCCATGGAAAAAGCTGACGGAAGAAGGGAAAATCTCGGTGAGGAAAACATCGAGCTGACAAAAAGAAACGTGTCCATAATGTTTGTCGATATTGTCGGGTTTTCCCAGATAGCGGAAAAGCTTGGATCCCAGGGTACATTCAAAAAACTTTCAAAATTCATGGACATTCTCAGCCGAACCATTCTGAAATATGGAGGGACGATCGACAGATCCCTTGGAGACGGAGTCCTTACGCTTTTCGGTTCTGAAGATGACAAAAATCAGGATGGAGAATCTTTCCATGGAAACAGGGCTTTTCTTGCTGCCGTCGAAATCGAGAGGCTTGTCATTGAGAGGGTCTCCCTGAGCCAGAGCCTTCAAAGCATTGCATTTCCGATACGGATAGGAATCCATGTGGATGATGTCTATATTGGAAACCTGGGTGGCCGGGAAAGAATCGATTACACCTTGATTGGAAGCGGAGTGAACTTCGCAAGCCATCTGGAAAGTTCCTGCAATCCCTTCCGGATAATGATCAGCAGACAGCTGAAGGACAGGCTGGACGCTTCAATATACCATGAAATAGCTATGATACCTGTCATTATAAAAGCAAAGCACGACGAAATTTATGAGGAGGCTTATGAATATAATCCCCACTTCAAGAGCAAATCCCTCATCATCGGAATGGAAAGGAGGTATTGGCAGTTTCTCGACAAAAAAATATCCGATATGAGAACGGTTGTGCAGGACATGGGCTCGATACTTCTGAAATCGCAGTTTGGATCGTTTGAAATAGTAAATTATTCATTAAGCGGCCTGTGTCTTTATGGAAAGAAAATGGTGGGAAGGACAACCAGGTTTTCCGGCATTCTTCAGGTCAATAACGCAACATCAGGCGAAAGGCTTTCCCAGTTTATGCTTAACGGAATAGAGGTCGAAGTTTTATGGAGCAGGCCAACCCATCTGGGCTACAAGCATGGAGTCAAGATCATCGGTCTCAGCGATGAGCAAAAAGTTCTGATCCATAACCAGCTCAGCAGGAACCTCTCAATAATAAAGAAAATAAGGCAAACAGCCCAATATTAACTCACCGTAAAAAATCCAATAATTCCATATATTATTATTGATTTACAGACAGTTGCCTTGTTAATGGCTGATTTTACTAAGACGTTGCATGCTTTTTAATTTTTTTTGAAATTGGATTTGATTTCTTTTTCTATTATGGTAGTTTTTGTTGGAACAAGAGATGTGAGTTTTGTAAAATATGTTACTGTCATGTAGTATTTATATAGAAACCCCAGAAATCTCAAGGCTCTATATTTACTAATCGTGATGGGGGTTCAGAATTTGCTCTTATTTTGTGGGCATGGCAGCCTTGCTTGCCAAAGTGGTCTTGCCTGAATTTATTTTTGTTGCTTTAATATTATGTTGATTTATAGGCGACTTTTAATTTATATGGGAACAGCAATTCAATGATCGGACGATTTTTTAATATTCTAAATCAGAGATCATTATTGTAATATTTCATTTCATTTTTTTTAGTTTTAGGAAAAGGTATGTCGAATAAAGTATTTGTAGGTGGCCTAAGTTGGGGAACAACAGAAGATTCCTTGAGAAAAGCATTTGAAAAATTTGGTGATATCGAGGAAGTCAAGATAATCACCGACAGGGACACAGGCCGCTCAAGAGGTTTTGGTTTTATCACATTTGTACAGGCTCAGGTAGTCAATGATGCTGTTTCAGGCATGGATGGAACAGAGTTGGACGGAAGAAACATCAAGGTAAGCATTGCTCAGGACAAGCCCAAAAACAGAAACAGCGGCGGTGGCAGCAGAAACTCCAAAAACAATCAATGGTAACGGTAAAAAACTATAGCAATAGTATTGTGATATCAGGTACAGGTCCAAAGTCTTTTTTATAAACAAAAGAGAGTGAGGGCCTGATATTCTGATAGGAACTGCTGACAGTTTTTTGGTTCTAGCTTAAACCAGCTTAGGATAAATCGATAAATTTATTTCAGATGCAAAAAACTGCATAAAGAAGATCGATAAATTTCTTTCAGATGCAAAAAACTGCATAAAGAAGCACCGACTTTACTCCGTCTTCATAGCCAAAGTTTTCCATTGAGATATTAATCGCCGGCGCATCTGGCCATTATTCAGAACCGACGAATGTAAACAATCTATACATTCGTAAGCATATAACATGCTATAATTACAAGATTTATAATGGAACATAATTTGCTATCCGCACTCTGAAAGGGAAGCTTCCTGAAAAAACATGTTTGATTAGCCATCATCATCCCTTTTATAAAAAAGAGTTTTTTATTCAGAGGAATCTATGCAGTCAAAAACAAAATTATACAGTCCCAACGAAATTGGAGCTGCCGTTCAAAAATTCGGCAGGTTTCTGAGCAGCATGGTAATGCCGAATATCGGCGCCTTCTTCGCATGGGGTCTCATAACCGCCTTTTTCATTCCCACGGGATGGCTGCCAAATGCCAGTCTCGCAAAACTCGTGCAGCCTATGATCACCTTTTTATTGCCCCTCCTGATCGGTTATACCGGCGGCAAGGTTGTCGCCGGAGAACGAGGGGGAGTGCTTGGCGCGATAGGCACCATGGGAATAATTGTCGGAGCCGATATCCCCATGTTCATAGGGGCGATGATCGCCGGTCCCCTTTCCGCATACTGCATAAAACTGTTTGACAGGGCCGTAGAGGGGAAGATTCCCTCGGGTTTTGAAATGCTTGTCAACAATTTTTCAGCGGGCATAATAGGTGCCCTTTTGGCCCTTCTTTCATACATTGGGATAGGGCCTCTTGTTTTAAGTTTTAACAACATCTTGAAAAGCGGAGTGGAACAGATAGTGTCGTCCGGACTTCTGCCGCTTGTATCAGTCATAATTGAGCCGGCCAAGGTTCTTTTTCTCAACAACGCGATAAACCATGGAGTGTTGGGACCGATCGGAGTTCAGCAGGTCAAGGAGATCGGACAATCGATATTTTTCCTTCTTGAAGCCAATCCTGGTCCCGGACTTGGGGTGCTGCTTGCCTACTTCGCCTTCTCAAAAGGAATGGTACGTCAATCGTCCTCCGGCGCCATCATCATACATTTTTTCGGAGGTATCCATGAAATCTATTTCCCATATGTGGTCATGAATCCGGCCCTTATCCTTGCTGTCATATTCGGAGGGATGTCAGGTGTTTTCACCTTTGGGGCAATGAACGCCGGCCTGATGGCAACCCCGTCGCCCGGCAGTATTTTCGCGCTGCTCGCAATGACGCCGAAAGGAGGATACCTGGCCGTACTTTCGGGCGTTTCAGTTTCCGCAATGGTCAGTTTCGCAATAGCTTCTATCATCATAAAAAGATCTGCCGGCAGCATGGATGAATCAAATCTCGCGACAGCCAGATCAAAAGTACAAGGCCTTAAGGTCAAAACCGCAGACAGACAGATAAATAAAATAGTTTTCGCATGCGATGCAGGAATGGGATCAAGCGCCATGGGCGCCTCATCGCTCAGGAACAAGTTTCAGAAAGCCGGAAAAAGGGTCACTGTGATAAATACCGCCATCGAAAATATCCCTTCCGACGCAGACATCGTTGTCTGCCACAGGTCGCTTCTGCAAAGGGTCCAAAAAGCCGCACCCTTTGCGGAGCATATTCCGGTGACGGATTTTTTCAACAACCAGGTTTTTGATGAGGTTGGCCCTTTACTGCCGTCTGACAATCAGGACGCTGGCCTCAAGGCTGATCCCGCAGCAGAAAACAAATCTGAAATTCATGAGGAAGGCATTTTAAAAATTGAAAACATAAGATTGAATCTCAGAAGCATTCCAAAGGAGGATGCCATCCGTCTTGCAGGCAAATTGCTTGTTTCCGGAGGATACGTCTCTGAGGAATATATTGAGCAGATGCTACTCAGGGAGAAAGACGTCAGCACCTGTCTCGGACAGGGGATAGCCATCCCGCACGGTACATCCAGGGCAAGAAATATGATTTTCAAGTCGGGCATTGTGGTACTGCAATTTCCGAAAGGCATCGATTTTGGCGATGATACGGTCTTCCTTCTCATAGCCATCGCAGGACGCGGCGATGATCATCTGAAAATCCTGGCAAATATCGCGGGCACGATAGAGAATGGGGATGAAAGCACGATGCAGCTGCTCAGGACGACAGACGACGCAGATAAAATATTTGAACTCCTGACAATAAAAGCTTAATAAAGGCAAACAGGGCGCCGGAGGCTAATCAAATGATAATAACCGTCAGTTTAAATCCAGCCATCGATAAAACAGTCGAAATAGACAATTTTGAGATTGGCCGTGTCAACAGGATCTCATCTCTGAGAAGGGATGCGGGAGGCAAGGGAATAAATGTTTCAAAGACCATCCTGACCCTTACGGGAAAAAGCCGGGCCGTAGGCGTACTGGCGGGGACAAGCGGCCAGTTCATCAGGCAAACGCTCGACACATGGGGAATAGAAAATGACTTTCTCTTTATCGAAGGAGAGACAAGGACCAACCTGAAGGTGATCGATAAGATAAAGCGCACAAATACCGATATAAACGAAGCAGGGCCATCCGTTGACGACGAGATTCTCGGCAAAGTCGGCCAGAAAATTCTTGGTTCAATAAAAAAGGGGGACATACTTGTACTTTCCGGCTCGCTTCCACCCATGGCCAGAAAGAATATCTACGCCGACTGGACGCTGGCGGCACGGCAGAAAGGCGCCATAACCATTTTGGATGCCGATGGCGAGCCATTCAAATCAGCTCTCAAGGCCTCTCCATACCTGATTAAACCGAATATCCATGAACTCGAAGCATATCATGGCGAAGGTATCCGCGATATCAAAAAAGCAGCTGAGCTCGGAAGAAGAATACTCATTGAAAACGATATATCCATCGTATCCGTCTCACTGGGTGAAAATGGAGCTCTCTTTCTTTCAAGGCATGAGACCATATTGGCACATGGACTTCCGGTAAAGGTCAGAAGTACGGTTGGTGCCGGCGATGCCATGGTTGGGGCCATGGCATACGGACTTGAACAGGGGTATGAATTGGAAAGAATGATAACGCTGGCCATTGCGTGCGGGAGCGCAAGCGTTATGACTGAGGGCAGCGAGCCCTTTTCTCCCGAAAACGTTGCCGAGCTTCAAAAGAATGTAAAATATGAAACGGTTGTTTAACCTTTTTAAAATCGGGGAGTAAAAAAAATGAAAACAAAGGCAGTGAGACTGTACGGAAAAAAAGATTTGCGCCTTGAGGAATTCGAGCTTCCGCCGATAAAGGAAGACGAAATTCTCGTCGAAGTTGTATCGGACACAATATGCATGTCAAGCTACAAGGCGGCGGTTCTTGGACCGGACCACAAAAGGGTGCCAAAAGACGTTGACAGGCATCCCATCATCATAGGCCACGAGATGGCGGGAAGGATCGTGCAGGTCGGAGCAAAATGGAAAGGGGAGTTCTGCCCAGGCGAGAAATTTGCCATGCAGCCTGCCCTCAACTATAAGGGGAGCATGGATTCCCCCGGTTACTCCTACAGGTTTTGCGGCGGGGCCGCGACTTTTGCCATTATGCCAAATGAGGTCATGGAGCTCAGATGCCTTTTAAGATATGACGGCAAATCATTTTATGATGCATCCCTTGCCGAGCCCATGTCATGCATCATAGGCGCCTTCCACGCCAACTATCACACTTCCATGGGAAGCTACGAACACAGGATGGGAATCGTACCTGGCGGAAAACTGGCAATTCTTGCCGGCGCAGGTCCGATGGGACTTGGCGCCATAGATTATGCGCTTAATGCGGACAGACGGCCATCAATGATCGTCGTAACCGATGTCGATCCCATAAGGCTCGAACGGGCAAGGATCATCTTTGGCGAAGCCGAGGCGCTTAAAAACGGAATCACACTGATATTCGTAAACACGAGGGATACAAGCGACGCAAGAGGCTATCTGCGATCCCTTACGGGAGGCGGCGGATTTGATGATGTCTTCGTCTTCGCTCCTATCAAACAGGTAATAGAGGAGGGTGACAGCATCCTTGGGCGTGACGGCTGCCTCAATTTCTTCGCAGGCCCAACCGACACAGGTTTCAGCGCACTGTGCAATTTCTATAATGTTCACTATGGTTCAACTCATATACTTGGAACCACAGGCGGGAACACCGACGATATGAAAGAGTCCCTCCGGATGACCGAAAAGGGGCTCATAAATCCGGCAGTAATGGTGACACACGTAGGAGGAATCGATAGCGCCGCCCAGGCCACGCTCACCCTTCCCGACAAACCGGCAGGAAAGAAACTTGTATATACCGGAATCAACATGCCCATGACGGCAAT
>JADFZC010000101.1 GCA_015232735.1 Oligoflexales bacterium
GCCAAGGCCACAAAAGCAAGGCAGGCCCAGTCGAGGCTGAAGATGATATCGAGGCTCAAGGCGCTTGAGGACGGACTTGACATCGATGAGGATGTCGGTTCCATACACTTTGCCCTCAAGGAGCCGCCGAGAAGCGGCAGGGTTGTGATGGAGCTCAAAGGGCTTTCCATTGGATATAACGGGGTTCCTCTTTCCGGGGGGATTGATTTTATCATCGAAAGGGGGCAGCGCATCGCCGTCATAGGCGCAAACGGCATAGGAAAGACGACGCTTCTCAAAACTGTCCACGGAATCATTCCGCCTGTGGAGGGGAGCGTGGCTCCCGGACATGAAGTGAAAGCCGCCTATTTCGCGCAGAATCAGCTCGACGAGCTTTCGGGCGAAAGCAGCGTGCTTGAATCCCTGCTTGAGGCATCGTCCGATATGGGCGAAAGGGAGGCCAGAAGTCTTTTGGGGAGTTTTCTCTTTCGCGGCGCGGATGTCGAAAAGAAAGTGAAGGTCCTGTCGGGAGGGGAGAAGGGAAGGGTCGCCCTTGCCCGGCTTCTGTCGATGGAAGCGAACTTCATTATCCTGGACGAACCGACCAACCATCTTGACATGTCAAGCGTCGAGGTCCTGATTTCCGCCCTGGGCGAGTTTCAGGGAACGATGCTGTTTGTAAGTCACAACCGGGACTTCATAAATTCCATCGCAACCCATGTTTTCGTGATGCTTCCCGACGGAAGGTCGATGCTTTTTGAAGGAAGGCTTGACGATTATGAAACGGCGGCCCAGCTCAGGGGGTTTCCAAACGTCCTTGCCCCTTCGCCCGAAAGAGGGCTTTCTCCTGAGACAAGGTCAAAATCGCTTGATTCTGAAGAGGTTTTTTCAAAGCAGGAGTCTGCCCCCTGCGGAAGGGACGCCGTAAGGGATTTAAGGCGCGAAAAAAACAGGCTGGAAAAGGAGACAGAAAGACTTGAGGGCGAACAGGCGGCGCTCAGGGAAAGGATCGGGGAGATAAGGGACGAACTTTCCATGACCGATATGGCTGATTACAAAAGACTTTCAAGCCTGAACACCGAACTCGGGGACGCCGGCCGGAGGCTTCTTTCGGCGGAGGAGGCATGGCTTGCCGCTTCAGAAAGGCTTGAGGCGATAAGTGACGAACTTAAAAGCCTTGGCAGAAAGTGAAGGCTGGGAGGCAAATTGGTTGTATATACCTATTTTAAAACCCTGGCTCTTGTGCTAGAAAAGCCGACGTAAGTAAAAACACGAGTAGCAAAATTAAATACAAGATCAAATACAAGAGTGGATTTGTGATACCTTTTTTCCAAAAACGATCGGCCGGAAAAAGGACGGGCGGGCAAACGGACTTTGATCCAGCCAGCATGGTTGAAGGTCATAGTAGTCTGTTTTATAAGTATTTTTTGGTGATCATTTTTGTGGCGGCAGGCAGCTTTGCCCGGATTGGACTTCTCCATTTCGGGACGATGCCCATGTTTATAACCTTTTACCCAGCTGTCATGCTTTCCGCTGTGCTTTTCGGATGGGGCTCCGGGGTTGTCGCTACAGTACTTTCTGGATTCGTGGCGACCTACTTCTTTATTCATCCCGAAGGCTCTTTTCAGATCGAAACTGTTGCCGATATCATCGCGCTTTCCATCTTTACCGTCACAAGCCTTTTTTATTGCGCTGTTGCCGACCGTTCGAGAAAGTCCCTGATGATTTCAGCCTACAGCAGGGCTCTTGAAAGCCGCAATGAAGAAATGCAAAGGCAGCTTGCGCTTATCGATTTGAGCCCCGATGCGATAATAGCCAGGAATATGGATGGAGTCGTCAGCTTCTGGAACAGGGGGGCCGAGGAACTTTATGGCTATAAGAAAGAGGAGGCTGTCGGCCGGAGGATTTGCGAACTGTTAAGGATAACCGATGGGGAATCTTTCGAGCAGATTGGAGATTATCTTCTCAGGAGCGAAAACTGGGGTGGGGAACTGACCCTGTCGGCGAAGGATGGACGGGATGTAACGGTTCAGAGCCGCTGGAACTGTCACAGGAACATAAAGACCGGCGAACTTGAGATACTTGAGACGGACGAGGACATCACCGTCAGGAGGATGATTGAGGACAGCCTGAGGGAGAGTGAAGTAAGGTTCAGCCGGTTTTTTGAGGCGCTTCCGGTCGGGGCGCTCATATTTGGCAATAATGGCGACAGCCTCTTGCTTTTCAATACCGCCATGCACAGGATGTTCGGATATGAAATGAAAGAGTTTTCCGACATGTTTGTTTCTTTTGTTGACGGAATAGTTGATGTATCGGGAAGCGAAAGGGTGAGAAGCCATTTCAAGTTCAGCCTTGGCGGAGCTATGGAAGCGTCCCATTTGGATTTTGAGCTGATGCTTAAAACAAAGTCCGGCTCCAATATCGACGTCTGGATAGTTTCCGACTACATCCAGATAGGAAAAAGGACCAGGGTATTTTCCATCTTCAAGGATATTACGAAACGAAAAGAGATGGAAAGGCAGCTGGTTGATGCGAAAATGGCCGCTGATTCGGCAAACCTCGCCAAGAGCCAGTTTCTTGCGGCGATGAGCCATGAGATAAGAACGCCCCTGAATGCGATCCTGGGATTTTCGGAACTCCTCTCCTTTCCGGACACAGTGGAACAAAACCGTATCGATTTCATAAAAAGAATACATAAAAACGGAAAGGCGCTTTTGAATCTGATCGACGATATCCTCGATTTCTCAAAGATTGAGGCTGGAAGGCTTAATGTCGAAAAGATGGAAATAGACCTTCATGAGTTTTTATATGACCTCCTTTCAACGATGAGACCCATCGCCGGGGCAAAGGGGCTTGACTTGAAAATGTTCGCGCTGACGCCGCTTCCGGAGAGAATAACGACAGATCCCACAAGGCTCCGTCAGATTCTTGTCAATATCATTGGAAACGCAATAAAATTCACCTCGGAGGGAGAGGTCGAGGTCCAGACCATTGTGGACTTCGTCGGCAAAAAACTGAGGTTTCTGGTAAGGGACACTGGAGACGGAGTAGCTCCCGAGAGCGTTGAAAATCTTTTCAAGCCGTTTATGCAGGCTGATTCAACGATCACGAGAAAATATGGCGGAACCGGGCTTGGACTTGTAATCTCCAGGCAGCTGGCGAGGAACCTTGGAGGGGATGTTCGCCTTGTGGAAACGAGGTGGATGGCGGGATCGACATTTGAAATAGAAATATCCCTTGAAGGGGTCAAATATCATGATGAATACCTGAATATCAGGGAAAGGGAGACATCGCACGAAAGGCTCGACGGACTCAATATTCTTGTGGTTGAGGATGTCGAGGACAATCAGCTTCTGCTTGCGAGGCTTCTTGCCTCGGCCGGGGCGAAGGTCGATATCGCCGCTGACGGCGAGGAGGCGGTAAGGATGGCGCTTGAAAAGAATCATGATCTCATTCTTATGGATATCCAGATGCCAAGGATGGATGGCTATCAGTCCACAAGGATACTCAGACAAAAGTCATATGGAAAGCCGATAATTGCCGTATCGGCACATGTTCTTCCTTCGGAAAGGGCCAGGTGTATCGAGGTCGGGTGCAACGGTCATATTTCCAAACCTCTGACCATGAAGTCTCTTCTTGAAGGCATAAGCGCGGTGCTGAGGGAGAGCTTTCACTGACCCGGTCAGGCCGCCCTGGATTCTCCTGAATTTTCAAGAAGCCTTGCGACGATTGTCTCGCTTCCGTCGTCCAGGAACTTGTATTTGCCGTGTTTCACCCACATGTCGGGCGGTATGAGATCTCTGACCTTGTCCGAGATCAGGATTTCTCCGTCCTTTGCTATGTTTTCTATTTTTTTTGCGAGCACAACGGCCGGGCCTAAGGCTGTATAATCCGACCTGATGGGGCTTCCTATATTTCCCACAATGGAATAGCCGTTATGAATGGCCATTCTGAGCTCAATTTTTTGATCATATTTCTTTTTCCAATGTTCAGAAAGCTCATGGACTTTCCTTTTCATTTCCAGGGCGCACCGTGTGGCCTTTAAAGCCTGTTCTTCCGACGATATTTCCGAAGGAGCGCCGAATATGGCCCTGATGGAGCTATCCTCGAACCTGTCCACGATTCCGCCAAATGTAAATATTATTTCAGTCATTTCAGCAAAATACTCGCCAAGCAGGGCTGCAATGCTTTCGGGTCCCATCCCCACCATCATTTCCTGGAAATCGCTGAGATTTGAAATGAGCACCGTAATTGTCGTATTCTGCGGTTTTGTGTCAAAAACCCTTTTGCCTTTCAGTATGTCCTCAACAACCTGGGATGGAAGAAACCTTTTCAGGATTCTGTCTGACAGCTCCCTGTTCAGGTCCGATATCTGTTTTTCGCCTTTTTTCAGCTTGATCAGGTTCCTCACAAGGCTCAAAAGCTCATTTTTGTCGAATGGTTTTCCAAGAAATCCGTCCGCGCCTGAACCTACCCCCTCTTTTTTGCTGTCATCGTCGCTCTTGGCGGTCAGCAGGATTGCCGGAATGCTGGACAGATTCATATCCTCTTTAAGCGCCGAGATAAACTCCGGTCCCGACATTATGGGCATCATCCAGTCGCAGATTATCAGATCAGGCCTGCTTTTCCGGCATTTGGCAAGAGCCTCTTTTCCGTTTGCGGCCGAGATGACATCGTAACCATCGTTTTTGAGATAGCCGGATATAAGCGAAATCATGTCTATCATGTCATCGACCACCAGAATGGTTTCATTTCTCCTCTTGGTATCATCATATGCCGGCCCGGTATCTGTTTTTGTTATTTCGCTTTCGTCCTGAACATCGGCAAGATGCCAGTCTTTGATTTCGTATTCGCGGGTTATCGATTCATACATGTTAAGTCTGCTGTTTTTAAGGGCGGACTCGATTTCAGAAAGCACGTCCCTGTGGCTGAACGGCTTTTTGAAGACCTTGGATATGACGCCGTTTTTTGTCGCGTCACTGTCCAGGATGGACGGATCATTCATTCCCGTTAAAATGAATATTTTGCATTCAGGCTGGTTTTTGCCCAGATCCAAAAGTGAATTTATTCCGTACACGCCTGAAGTGTCTATGTCGCTGAGCACCACCTTAATAAGATATTCCTTTTGAAGCTCGTCAATCTCAAGAGTGTCATCGATTTCCTTATGACTTGAAATCTGTTTTGAATCAGAAAGAAGGCTGACAATTTCCCGTGTGATATTTTCATCGTCTGATGCCAGGACAAAATCCAGTATCGGCTTTGCGGCCTTGAGAATAGGAAGTGTGACCGAAAATGAGCTGCCGTAGCCGACCTTGCTTGTAACGTTTACGCTCCCCCCCATCTTTTCTGCAAGTTCCTTTGTCAGGGCAAGACCAAGTCCTGTTCCCTCGCTGCCTCGTTTTTCGCTGCCGTCAATCTGGTAGAAGGGGTTGAACAGCTTTTTCAGGTTTTCCTCGGAAATGCCCGAGCCGTCGTCCGTTACGGAGATTACGGCATGACTTTCGATTTCCTGCAGTCTCAAAAGGATGCTGCCGCCAGGTGCCACATGCTTAAGCGCGTTGGAAAGATAGTTGAAAACTATCTTCTCTATCGCATCGACCTGTCCGTTCACATAAATGCTCTTTTTTACCCCTTCTGCCGCGTCGTTATAAAGATTGGACTTGAATCTGATGTCTTTTCTCTTGCAGGTCGGCTCGAAATATTCACCGATTGATTTCAAAAGTTCTGTTAAATTGATTGGAGAAAGCGAGAAGGTATTCTGCGATACGGAATATTTTTGAAAATCCAGAAGCTGGTTTACAAGGCGATAGAGCCGTTTTGAGTTTTTATAGGCGATATCCAGGTTTTTGCACTCTTTGTTATGGTTGAACTCATCCTCAATGGGATTCATGATAAGTGTGAGAGGTGTTCTCAGTTCATGTGATATATTTTGGAAGAACTGGGTTTTTTGCTTGTCGAGTTCCTGAAGTTTTATGTTCGCCATCCTTAGCTCGTTTGTCTTTTCCACTACCTTGTCTTCGAGGCCGGCATTAAGGTCATTGATCTCTTTTTGAGCTTTTTTCTGCTCCATCCTGATTTTGTCGCCCAGGGCCAGCGACAAAAGTATGATTTCAAGCGCCGATCCTATCTGGATTCCATAGAGCGTGATGAAATTCGAGGGCAAAAGGCTGAACATTCTGGATGCCGCCAGAAATCCGCCAGAAAAAAATGCCGTGAAGGCAAGGACATAGAATCTTGCCGGCCTGAAGCCTGTTATAAGGCAATATCCCCCCATTACAGCAAGATATGGAAGGCTGAAAAGCGAGAGGGATGCGCTCATAATTATGGTAACATTGTACGGAACGAAAAAGGATAAAGACATTATAAGAGAGGCCCAAATGATAAAGATCATTGAAAATCTGTGATATTTTGGAGCTGTGTGCCTTGTTTCCAGGAAATTTCTTGAGAACATGAACATCCAGAAGACGGCCGATCCAAGGAAAAACGGAATGCATTTGTTGGCCCACCAGGGGAAATTGGGCCAGAGGTATTGAAAGGCAAGCCCGTTAAGCGACGACTGGAATATGGCGTAGCTTCCGATATAAAAGATATAGTAAAGATAGTTGATGTTTCGGATGGAGAACGAAAGGAACATGTTATAGAATATCATCACGATGACAATGCCGTAGTATAGAAGAAGACCTCCATATTCGGTTGTTTTTTCTTGGGCGAACGTCATTGGCGACCACAAAGTGAGGGGAAACTGCATGGAAGTGCTGCTCCTGCTCCTTAAATATATCATTTTGGTTTCATCCGGTCCGATGGAGACAGGGAAGACAAAATTCATATGTCTGAATCCCCTCCTGTCAAATGGCTCAAGGTTCCCGGCTTTTTGAAGTTTCACTTTGCCGTCCGAGGATATGGCATAAAACTCAAGTTCATTATGGAGAGCGTAGCCCAGTTCAAAGAGCCACTGGCTGTTTTCCGGGATAAGGCTTTTAATCTTTAGCCTGAACCAGTAAACAGATTTGGTAAAACCGAAATTGGGGACATCCCATTTGCTGTTTTCCCACAGAGTTTCATTTCCTTCCGACCTTACATCGTCGATGGTCAGATTCCCGTTTTTGTCCTCGATATATTGCACGACTTTTCCAATAGAATATTTTCTCTCTTCGCTCTTAAGCGTTACTTCCGCCTTATTAAATGGATTTTCCATGGAAACGTATGTCTCGTTTGATGCAGGAAATCCCTGGCTGCTGGGGCAAAAAATACCGCCGCAGATGATTATTGAAACGAGTATTAAAGATTTTAATATGAAGGTCATACCAAATCTCCCATTTAAAAACATGCACATTATGTCTTCCCATACGCGCATGATATTCTCCAAAGGCCGTCAGGCGGCCTTTTTCTCTTTCGGGTTTTTCAGCTTGAAGAGCATCGAGTCTCCTATGCCTCTCAGTGAAAACACCCCGGCTTTGTCCCAATCGTATTCTGCTGCAATAAGATCCCTGACAGATCCTGAGAAAAATATTTCTCCAGGAGGTGCCAGCCTTTCGATTCTGCTTGCCATATTGACAATCGGCCCAAGCACTGTAAATTCGGTCCTTCTTTTCCCGCCAAATGTGCCGACAAGACCTCTTCCATGATGGATGCCGATTCTCATCTTGAAGCTTTCAATTCCTTCGCTGTTCCATTCTCTGTTTAGTCTTTCCAGCGACTCCTGCATGGCGAATGCGCATTTTACAGATTTTTCCACCTGGTCCTTGGGGCGATCCTCCTCCGGAGCGCCGAAGATCACCATGATTCCGTCGCCCATGAATTTGTCCACCACTCCCCCGCAATCAAAAATTGTTTCTGTCATTATGTCGAGGTATTTGTTAAGCAGCAGCGACATCTTTTTCGCCCCGTACTCCTCCGATTTTTTCGTAAAGTCTGCAAGATCGGAAAAAAGTATCGTCACATCCATGAGCCTTGGCGAGTCGTCCAGGGTCTTCACGCCATCTACTATGTCATTGACAAGTTTTGCGGGCAGGAACCTTTTTAATACCTGTTCCGTAAGGTTCCGGTTGAGTTCCTTGATTTTCTCCTCGCCTTTTTTTAGCTGGAACAGGTTGTCTATGGTGCTTGCAAGCTCAAGTTCGTCAAACGGTTTTCCCACATATGCGTGAGCGCCTTTCTTGATTCCGGCAGCTTTGCTGGGATCGTCGGTTTTTGCGGTTAAAAGTACCG
>JADFZC010000102.1 GCA_015232735.1 Oligoflexales bacterium
AGGGCATTGTGACAGGCGAGCGCACCTGCGATATGAAGGATATGTCAATATCGAATGTAAATGTAAGGCTCACCGAAGGACTGCTGAACATCGATTTCCATGTAAGGGCGAAGGTAAGACCATGCGACAGGAAAAACAGGCCCCGGTTTTTCTGGATAGTGACCCATAGCGATGTCCATTCAAGATTCCGTCTGAAAATAGTTGACTGGATACTTGCCGCGGAACTTGATTCCGTGCATGCGGATGCGAGCAATCGTTTTATAGATATAATTTACGGTATTTTTCAACGCAGGATAGACAGGGCATTTTCAAAGCCTATCAATAAATTTCTGGCAAGGGCAACCGGAACAAACCTGAAAACCGAGATCCAGAAAGAAATGCCGGATCCAAGCATGTTGTCGGAACATGTGGCTCTTAATGTTACAGTCAGGGAGAATGGTCTATATATCGAACTTCCGGAAAAGCCGATTGAGTAATAAAATTTGGATAATATAATGCTGCCCGTTCAATCTTCAAAATCGCAGAGAGGATAATATGCCGATGGCCGGATGTCTAACCAGGGTGATTGTCATTTTCAATTTGGCATTATTTACAGGATGCAGGTTTGACAGGCCTTCTGATGGTTCAAAGACGTCAGCCGCTGGAACCGCCATTGAAATTTATGGTGATAATCCTTCGGCGGTTTCAGTCCAGGAATCCAGGGACGGCATGGAGAGAAGGGTTAGCCAGGTCATCGAGTATTATGCGGCAAAACCGGTTGGACCTTATCCCGCTTCAACAGGCGAAGGGGATGATTTCATCTTTCCCGTGCTGGCAAGAATTATTCATGGAGATAATGTCGATGATGTATCAAAGACTATCATGGAAGATCCCAACGCCAAGGTATTTTCGAAATATGGGACCACTGCAGATTACGGGTTTTGCAAAAGGATGGGGGACTACGATTTTTACGCACAGGATCTTATCCGTCTTGCGGAGCTTGGAAAGGGAGAAGACGGACTTTCCGCTGATGCTCTCAAGAAGGTCGTCATGGATCTTTTGCAGGAGAAGGGGGCGGATCACTATAAATACTTTAATCTGGAAGGCGATAAGTGCTTTATAAGCAGAGAGAATTTTAAGGATTCGGAGAACCATATCCTCATGACCGAGGTTTCAAGGTATCTTGCCAATCAGCAGGTAATTGAACTTGGGTACAGTAGCGAAAACAGATATGACAATTCAAAAAACGAGTTTGATAACTGGATGTTGAACTACCTTCAGGGATTTCTCTCCAATTACTTTGTTGAATATAACGCCCGTCCCTACCAGGGTTTTACAGTGGCCGCTTTTTTGAACCTTTATTCATATTCCAAAAATCCAAAGGTCAAGGAGGCAGCAAGGATGATGCTTGATGTGATGTCGGCTCTATGGGCGGCTCAGAGCAACGAGGGAAGGAGGAGTGTCCCTTTCAGAAGACACCAGCTTTTCAACGACGAACAGGATGTCATGCCTGGTGATGCGGAAATTCCGCGTTTTGCATTTTTGACAGGCAAGTATCCATATCTCGAAGAGACAGGAAAGATTCCATATGGCACCCATCACATGATTCGCTCGGCAACTGCCGCCTACAGGGTTCCGGATGAGATCCTTGACCTCATTTTTAGAAAGAACAAGACATATTTTCAAAAGATAAGGCACACAGGAGTCGAGATCTACGCAGCATCCAAGGGATATCTTATAAGCGCGGGGGGAATATTCTCTAAAGCCGAGATGTATTTTAATAACGAGATGCACGGCTGGGCAGTGCCTACAACGCTGATGCCTACAGAAGATCGAAGTACAAACCGGACAAAGTGGATAAGGTTTGACGGCGACAAGATAATGGAAAAGAGAAACAGCACCTGCGTGGCCCCGGGGTTTGCCTGCGGACTTAATCTTATCATTCCCGAGCAGCTCAAGGTCTGCGAAAAAACCGAAAGCTCTGACGGAGGGTTCAGGTTTTTCGATTTTGCCTCGTGCCAGCTTGGTTATGGATTTTACGTGGCAGCATACAGTGCTCCATGCAACGATACAAGCTGCAAGGGGAACGACAACTTCGGACTTTTCGAGGTTCAGCCTGCTGGAGAGCTTGACTTCAAGGATTTTCGAAGCAAGGTTCTTGCGGGTAATGGCAAAACCGTGTTTGATGCGACAAAACCTGCAAGATATGTCACAAGTCTCGGTGTCCCTATCGATTTCGAGTTTGTGACATCAGGTTTCGAAAACTGGAGCATCATTGCGATAAACGACATGCCTCAGAACAGGCTTTTTTCCACCTGGAAGTTTGCCGAAGGGGATATTCTGGAGGCCGACGGGGCCTTCATCAAAATCAACAACCCTTATTTGAAGAAGAGCATAACCCTGGATATGAGGAATCCGCTTAACCCTTTAAGATCAGTTGAGTAAATGTAAGAAATGAAAGAGTGCTGCGGGTCAGATTTCACTGGAATTTTTTTAAAGAAAGATATATATAAGTAAACATTGTTCGTCTTATTGGGGTGTCGCCAAGCGGTAAGGCTCTGGACTCTGACTCCAGCATTCGTAGGTTCGAATCCTTCCACCCCAGTTTGTCTTTTTATCTGAAATATCAAAAAGTTAAATCTCTGAAAAATCTCAAGTGGCGTGGAAAGTGGCGTGGTTTTTTTGGATTTTATTTTTAGACGGTTAAAGAATCAAACGATGGAACACGTTTGATTTCGCTCGACAGGTGAGCATATCTCATGGTTGTGGTGATCTCAGAATGGCCTAGAAACTTCATTAGCTGCCAGATGTCTCCCCCACGCTTCATGTACCAGGACGCAAACGTATGCCGTAAGCCATGAAACGAGAGCGTAGGGAGATTCAGTCTCTTAACCCAATACCGGAAATACTTACTCGACAAGGCCGTAGGATGAATCCTGTGGCCGGTTGAGGACACAAATATGATCTCAGGATCTGGGCTTTGGTTTACCGCTTCCTTTAGTGCCTTAGCTAACTCCCCATTGGGATCAAAGCCAATATAACGGATCTGGTTATGCTTAGTCGGTCCATAGACCTGTTTCTTAGATAACCATTGCCTGTGTATGTGGATCTGACCGCTTGTAAAATCTATATCCTGTTTCGACAACCCAACTACTGCACTTAGTCGAAGACCACATTCCAAGGCCAAGCGATATGCTGCCCTGAAGGGATCAAGATTTCCATTTGAAAAAGACTAAGTATTGATAGCGGTTAAGAATTTCTGGACATCTTCTTCTCGTTCCCACCAGACATATTTGGTAGTCGGAATCTTTAGCTTCTTAATATGTCTTGCCGGATTTTTTTCGAGAATACCGTTTTGTTCACCGAAATTGAATATGCTTTTTAAAAGGCATACGCAATTATTAACCGATTTTGGCTTTAAGCCTTTATTGACAAGATCCGTTTGAAATTTGGTAATCATAGCAGGTAGGATGTCTTTCAATTTGTAATACCTAAAGTAAGGTATGATATGAGTATTTAAATTGGAAAGATATGTTTCCCTGGTCTGTACCCTTATTTTTGGGAGATGTAAATTTTGATACATCTCAACCAAATTATCAAATGTAGCATGAGAATTTTGTGTGCAGATGACTGGATCTTCTGAATGCTCAAGCCTTGTCTTTTCCAACCATAGTTTCGCTTCGTTTTTGGTCTTAAAACCCCTCTGTCCTGCAACACGATGGTTATTAATATAAAGTTCAGCCCTATATCCTGTTTTAGTTTTGGAAATAGCCATATGTTTAGCTCCTCTCTATCCAAAGGATCACTTCATCCTTCGGAAACCAGTACCTACTGCGTATCCGCTTGTATGGCATTCCCTGACTAATCCATCTGTATATCGTTCTACGACAATATTGATGCTTCAATATTGCCATCAACTCATCCATTGTTATTAAACTGTCAAAGAGCGTGGAAGGTTTACTCGCTTCGCTGGCCTCTTTTATCACACCGTTATTTTTAATTGCAATATTCATTTGTCATGCTCCTTTCTATGCCATCGTGGGCATTTAAAAGACATAACGGCATACGGAGTGACAGATGAGGACATTGGATATTATCTGTTTGAAATCAAAGCGCAAAAGAAAATCACATGCCACGGTTAATTTAACTCCAAAGATTCAATGGAAAATGCTTCTTTGGAGTGAAAATGAAAGAAAAGGCTACTTTGATTCTCGGAGACTGTGCTGAAAAATTGAAAGAGATCCCTGACGAGAGCGTTGATCTCGTTGTGACAAGTCCACCTTATGATAATCTCAGAACATATAAAGGTTATACCTTTGAATTTGAAACCGTTGCTGGCGAATTGGCTAGAGTGATTAAAACTGGTGGAGTAATTGTTTGGGTTGTTGGAGATGCCACAATAAATGGGAGTAAAACCGGAACCAGTTTTATACAAGCCATTTATTTCAAGAATCTGGGATTGAATTTACATGATGTAATGATTTGGAATAAAAAAACATTTTCAGCAGTTGGTGCATTACAAACAAAATACGCTCCCATTTTTGAGTATATGCTCATCTTATCAAAATCTAAAATTAAAACATTTAATCCGATCAAAGATCGACCTAATAAATATGCTGGAGCTATTCGTAAAAAAATACTCCATAGAAAACCAGATGGTAGTCAATTCAGAACACCAAGAACAGCTAATAACGGAATTACAATCTATCCTGAATATGGACAACGATTTAATATATGGGAAATACCTGCGGATAACAAAACAACTAAATTAGGGCATCCTGCGCCTTTCCCTCTCCAGCTTGCCAAAGACCATATCATCTCTTGGTCAAATGAAGGTGATATCATTTTAGACCCTATGATGGGTAGTGGAACGACAGGCGTAGCGGCAATCGAATTAAACCGCAAATTTATTGGAATTGAGATCGCTTCAGAATATTTTGAGATGGCAAAAACCCGAATTGAAAATTCAAATCAAAAACCACCAGAAATCATTGAACAAAACAAAATTCCCCAACAAATTGAATATGATAATATCTTTGAATAACATACATAAATAAATATTTCTATCATTTCAAATGATTATAAAATATGTGTAGATTTCTGCTCAAGTTTCTGAGCATAATTCCGATTAGAATTATGTGTATGGAAAGGAGGTCAGAAAAATGAATTTAGGACAACTATCTAATATAAATGAAGATTTTATCAATAATTACAAGAAGTATGGTTACAAAACAAAAACGCAGTTAGCGAATGAAGCTATCTCCTTATTACGGCAAGCGAAAGCCAGAGAAAAACGAATGAATTGGTTAAATGAAGGTTTTGAAGAATTGGCTGGAACGGAACCTGATGTCGCATTTGAAGCAATTGAAGGCGAGGATTTCAAATGAAGTCAGGAGATATTGTCAAGATTGATCTTGATCCAACAAAAGGTGGTGAGAAAGGTAAAACAAGGCCATGCCTTGTTATTGTAGGCGATGGACATCCTTGGGACATCATTATCGTTGTCCCAATCACAGAAGATAAAAGTCATCGTTCTAAGAAATTTTTTGTGCCGATCACAATAGAAATGGAAGATGAACAAACATCACCACCTACAACAGCACAACATCAACCTTCTTCAGAGAAAAATCCGCCAAAACCAACGCAGGAAAACACCACAGGACTATCAAAACCATCATGTGTCGATTGTTTTCAAATACGTTGTTTATCCAAGGATCGAGTTAAAGGGAAAATCGGAACAGTTTCCGATGATGTTTTAAAAACAGTTTTGTCCCGAATAGCTTGCATATTAAATATTGGTGAAGAACATCTTTCCTAATAACTGTGGCGTGGATGTGGCGTGGAACGAGTGTCATATGGTAGTCAGGTATGTCAAAATAGCTTATTATTAAGTAGATGTAATTATTGTTAAATATAGCAAAATGTCTAATCTTTAAAAGTCAAAACGTCAAATCGAATCCTTCCACCCCAGTTCTTTTACTTTTTTCTTAAAAATCAAAGAAATATAGAGTGACGATCAGAATAGACTTCGAGCTGGTTTTTTATTGTTTCGAGGTCATAAAGAAGATATCAATCCATCTCCATTTTTCACTGAGTGACAACATGCCGCTTTTATCCTTTTTTATAGTGGAAAATCCAACTTTATTGCATTTTCAAGCCGGTAATCGAAAAGAGGTAAAGAGATCTCATAAATATTTATTAAAATTTTTTGTGATTGGGAATGTTTGATATGAAGGATTATAGGATAGAAAGGCCGGTTTGCGAAGAGGATGATGCCATTCATTGGCTAGAGGATAAAAGCTTTTGGGACTTGGATGGATGTGACCGACGAGATATTGAAAAAGAACTTTATCGCTGTTACTACAATCTTAAAGGCAATTCTTATCTCAAGAATCTCGACATCAAACGCCTCATGCTCGAGCGACTCGAAGAACTTGAGTTTAAGTCGGATTAGTCTCGCCAAAAACTCGACAGGTTGAGCTGATATAGAATTTATCAATTTTTCTGAGGTGGAGATTATGATCATACCAGAGCGTTATTTAGGTGATACGAGATCCAAAAAAAAAAATCTGTCTTTATGATACAGAAGATTTGGACTATCTTCATGAGAATACCAGGAACTTTGATATACATGACCATTTCGATGGATTCTCTTTGTTTGAGTTTGCCGCTGTTAACGCACTCAGGCAATATGGAAAATTCTCAGATGAGCCGGATAAGATGTATAACATGGGTCAGTTTCATTATTCTTTTTTAAACGAAGATTTTATCCAGGAAGAGATGGCCTCACTTAGGCTTGTGACCTCGATCGATATTAGAAATTATGGCGAGCGCCTCCTCAAGCCCTTCCTTCGCAACTAAGCTGGGACTCTTTTTCAGGCACATATCGAGGATGAAATTTGGATCCTTATCACTTTTGGCAAGCATATAGACGTTGCGAGAGGGCACATATCTGTTTTCAAACCGTCCATTTGTTGCGGAAATGATATGGTATTCAGGGTTTTCTTTGCAGAACTGAAGTAACGCCTCAGCCTCCGATTCCCAAAACATGCAGCTTATATTGTCCATTCGGAAACCGAGTTCAATAAGCTGATGCGGGCGACAAAGCATTCCTGTTTTTTTGACAAACAGGGAATGGTCATCTGTAATATTCAACTGCGTTGGTTTCTGTGTTGCTCCGATCATGATCAATGTTCTCCTTCTCCCTTTTATCGGAAAAGAAGAGGATAGATTGAGAAAAAGTAGGTTGAAAGTAGGCTCGGAAGTGAATTTGCGCTTCTCGGAACAATTTGCGCTTCCCAAAATTATCCAATTATATTAGGCGGCAATATCGAATTTCCACGCGACAATGGCAGTTCGATGGTTGTCGATCCACCCCAGCTTATCTAATTTTTCCCCTTAAAAATCGATGAAATATCGAGTAGGAGTCTGAATAGATTTCGAACTGGTCTTTTTTATCCGTAATCATTGCCTGTTTTGCTTTAAGCGAGGTGTTTTGCCAGACGTTTGGCAAGGCAAATGATCGTCATGGTTGGTGGCAATCCCCAGGCTTCCGGAATAACCGAACAATCGCAGACATACAATTGCCTATAGGGTGTCTCCAAATTCGAGTTCAGAAGTTCGCCGATCTTTACCGTGCCGCCTGGATGGGCTGCGAGGTACCAGGTTTTATAGATATTCCTGGCACCCGCATTTTTCAAAATGGCTTTTGCCTTCTCATATCCTCCAAAAAGTTTTTGCCTGTCCTCCCTGGCAAGTGTTTTTTGGATCCAACCGCCTTTTGTAATCTTTCCACCAAGGGCATCTTTGGCTTTGATCATAATTCTCAAAGTGTTTCTTTGTGAAAAGATGCGGTCAAATCTAAATACTTCCGCCGAAAAAAACATATGAAGTAAAGCGGGAAGGGCCATGTCGGTCATCACATACCCTTCATCCGGAAAATGAATGCCGGCGGACATCGGTATTTCGTTGCCTGCGACGATGTCTTTTACCGTGCCACATACTGAGATGAGCGGGTCGAAAAAAAAGTCGTACCCCACTTCTTTGCAGCCGCTGTTTCTCA
>JADFZC010000103.1 GCA_015232735.1 Oligoflexales bacterium
TTGGTGATCAAAAGTGACGAAACAAGGAGTGTCATGGCTCCTGTTTCGTTGCAGATTGGAGATGACGCTCGTATGGAAAGTCCCATCGAAAATTTCAGGATAGAGCCAAACGATCTTATTTTCCTATATACCGACGGCCTTATAGAAAATCTGGGTTCTGACGGCAAGAGGCTGCGGATTCAGGGGATCAAAAAATATTTAAGTCACAGTCACACCGCCCGGGAGAATATGGACCTTCTGAAAAGGCTTTTGGAAGAGAAATTTGACATGGATAAACTCGCGGATGATGTGACTTTCATGCTTTACAAACATGAGGTGGCGGTTGAAGATCCTGCTTAATTTGATATTTTGTCTGGTCATGATCAGGCCGGGGCCGGCCGCTGCGGGCTATTCCCTTGACCCTGGCAAGGTTGATTTTCCTATAGCAATATCAAATGATCTCCATTTTTTTCATGACAGAAAGGGGAATCTCTCTTTAAGGGAGGTTATGGAGAGGGATATAAAGGGGGATTTTGAAAAGTTCAAAGTACCGTTGATCGGTCAGATGGATTGTGAAGGGGCGTACTGGTTTCGTTTTATTATAGAAAATCCTTCGCAGATGAAGGTTGATATGAGCATTATGCAGATCTGGAGCCCCACTCCAAGGATTGAGCTTTATAATCCAAGGATATCCATGGACTATCTGGCTGTTACGGGTTATTTGGTGGATTTCGATCAGGTCACCTCCCAAAGTTATTATCCAAGACTCACTTTTGGGGTTTTTCCCGGGGAAAATACCTATTACCTGCGCCATGTCTGTGACGAGACTTTATTTTTGGCTTATTTGCTCGACAGGGCGGATAACACCAGGGCTGATAATCAAAGGGCGCTTTTGCTTTTTTGCTGCTTCATTGGCATGGCCGTGACTATTATTGCCATGAGCGTGATTTTTCTATTCTATTACCGTGATTTGATATTCTTGTACCAAATCCTTTTCAATCTGGCCATCGCGGTTGCATTTTACTGGGGTGTCGCCATTTTTGGTCTTTTCGGGTTTGGCGGTGGAATCAATAGCGTCGCACTTTATACACCCTTGTGGGCCATCGTGTTCCAGCTCTGTGTGGTTATAGTATTTCGCCTTATGGGTCACAGAAGCAGGACGGTCACGATTTTCATTTATACAAGCAATACCATAGTCTGGATCTTTTGTTTCCTCTATTTCTACAACGGATATATTCTTTCCTATATCATAGCGGGCATGATTTATATGGTTGGTGTAATAATATGTTTGATCATATCTATTTTTAAAAACAGGGATTCGCTTTTCAATACGTTCCTATTTGCTAACCTGCCGGTTATATTAGTTGGAGCGATAGTGAATCTTGCCCATATGACGGGGTATTTGAAACCCTCATTTTGGACGATCCATGGGATTGTCATCATCGCTTTTTATGAAATTGTCTTGTTCGCCATATTTATCAGCTACCGCTATTACAATGAACGTGAGCTTCGCAACAGGCTGATGACGGACAATCAGAAAAAACTTCAGGAAACAAATGTTTATAATGAAGTCGCCTCCATGTATGAGACCAGTGAAAAAAAATGGCAGCTTGATATTGCATTTCAAATGAATGTCTCAGGACCTCAGCCCCTCATGCTGCAGCATCATATTCCTGATAAAGGTGCGACATACGCGGTCATATGTTTCGTAAATGACAGGTCGCTTGCCACCTCGCTTCTACTTTCGGCCTGTAGTGGCATCGCCAGTCTGCTTTTTGAGTTGAACATTTCAAGGCCGGATGAAATGACATTCCATGAATTCCTGTTCTCTCTGCTGAACCAGTTTCATCCTGTAACTAAAGGGTTTTCAGATTCATCATCCGGGGTCGGTATAGCCATATTGTGCAGACACGGATTTGAACTTGGCATGGCGTGCAGTACGAAAATATCCCTGCAAATCAATGGCCGGCATAAAGAGGTAACAAGGACCCCTGATGCAGACTATATTGTCATGCCGTTTTCAGATGGTGACAATATCACAATCTATAAAGACGGAGTTATCCTTATATGAGCGGCAAATGGAAAATGGCCCTTAAAAACCTTGCAAGAAACAAAAACAGAAACTTTGCAACCGGCGTGGCTATATCCTTTGGATTTGCGGCGCTTTTGATAATGGGCGGATATTACAACTGGTCAGCGAATCTCCTCAGGGTTTTTACAATATATATTTCAAAAACCGGGCATATAGTAATATATAAAAAAGATGGAGTGGACAAGTATCTGATGAAGCCCTGGAAATACAGCCTCGACACATCGGACCAGGATGTAATAAAGGAGGTTGTCTCCGGAATTGACAATGTTGAACTTCAAGGTGGAAAGATCTTCGGGACAGGACTGATTGGAAACGGATGCAGCTCCTTTCCTTTTATGGCTTCAGGCGTGGACCTCGGTTTGGAAAAGGCTGTCATGGATCACCCCGAAGTCGAAAAGTGGATGGGGGAACTAAAGCAGATGGTAAAGGGTAAGGGGCGGGACCCTTATCTGTATCCGGCTGAACTCAATCCCATATCCGTATCCGATGGTCTTGCCAGGTTGCTTGGCAAGACGCTGGTCCACGACGAGATATCGCAAGCAGAAAATGGCGTCGTGACACTTGACTGCATGGCTTCAAATATCGCTGAAAAGATTTCATCGGACGCCAATGTCCAGCTTGTGGCGGGTGCATGGACGGGAATGATGTCCGCAATCGATGCGGAGATAGTGGCCCAGCATATCACGGGGGTGGTCGAGACGGAGGATACTCATCTTTTGATATCGCTTTCAGGACTGCAAAGGCTTTACGACACGCCGAATATCGCATCCTACTCGGTGTGGCTGAAAGACCCGGGCAAGATACGTTCAACGATTGAATACATGAAGAACAGATTCGAAAGCGCCGGTAAACACTTTGACGTCTATAAATGGGATGACAAGCGCGCCAGTTCCTATTATCCGGGTGCATATCAATTTTTGATAGTCCTAAGCAGTTTCATCACCACGGTCCTTCTGTGCGTCATAGTCTTTTCCATTTTTAATTCAGTTACGATTACAACGCTTGAAAGGTCCCAGGAGATCGGTATGATGCGGTCTTTCGGTTATTCCAGGATGCAGATAAGGAAACTTTTCGTCATGGAAATGATGCTTTTGGCTGTTTTTTTTATCGTCGTAGGATCGATCATCGGCGGACTTTGCATCTATCTGATCAATAGTTCCAAAATACCTTACAATTCACCAGGCTTTACCATTCAGATGTGGCTCAGGCTGAAACCTGACATATGGATATCAGCCTTATCAGTCATCTTATTATTTGTTTTGGTGTCCATTACGACCTTTGTTGCGGTGCGTGCCGTAACCAATAACAATATCAGGGAACTGCTGACCAAAGCAGAACGTTAAAAAGGAAAACCGAAAGTAGTGAAAACCGGATTTAAAAAACCTTTGTCTTTTGATTGGAAATTGGACGACATGTCAACATACTGCCTTATATATTTTCAACTGACTGTGATCGCCTTTCGCAATGTAATCAAAAATTGGAGACACAGTCTCTCCACACTTTTGGCTATTTCGTGCGGATTTGTCGCCATCTCCATTTTTGACGGTTATCTAAAGAATTTCAGGGATAATGTGAAAGACACATTCACATCGGCCATCATGATGGGCCATGTCATTATTCAGAAAAAAGATGCCGAGGAAAAGAAAGGCCACAATGAGTGGCTCTACTCGCTCGACAGCAATGATCAAAATTTTTTGGAGGAATTCCTTAAGAACGATCCTGATGTGGCTGCCAGAATCCGATTCCTCAATATAAGCGGGATTCTGAATTCGGGTAGAAATAATCCATATTTCAAGGGTTATGGCTATGACATCATGGAGGGTCTCAAGTTTCGGGGAGACAGGTGGGGATGGAATGTAATCGCCGGAGCACCTTTGCATATGGCCGAGAATCACTCCATAGTCCTCGGAGGGGGGCTTGCAAGGAGCATCGATTGCAATTATCCCGATAGTGAAAAACTGGCTATAGGAGATAAAAATTTCCTTTCCAGGGACAGGCCTTTCAATTGCCCATCAAAGCGGGTCACACTTTCCGTCACTACAGAATTTTCGCAAGTCAACGCCACACAATTTCCCGTCTCCGGGATTACAAACGGATTCATGGCCGATTCAGACAAGCACATGATAAATATATCGCTTGAAGATGCGTGGAGGCTTATGGATACAAAAAAAATAAGCATGGTAACGGTTCTTCTGAAATCCGAAGATCAAATACCATCGTTCATCAGAAGGGCAAGTGAGGCGGCGGTTTCAAGGGGGCTAAAGCTTGATATTGCGAGAAGTTCGACGCACAGACTTGCATCGTATATGATAGGAGCTATGAAATTTCTCACCCTTTTCAGAGGCGTATTCATGGTTATCCTTTTAACCATCGGCGTCATGTCGGTTGTGAATACGATGGCCAAGGCCGTAAACGAGAGGATCCGCGAAATAGGGATCCTGAGAAGTCTTGGTTTTTTCAGAAGGCATCTTATCTTCATGTTTTCACTGGAGGGTTCATTTCTGAGCCTGATTGCCTGCGCTTTTGGACTCGTGGCTACGATAACGCTGTGCGAATTTATAAAATATGTCGGTTTCAAGTATGATGCGGGTATAATGGCACATCCGGTCATATTAAATATAGCATATGCCCCCTGGGCGTGGGCGTTTAGCGTCATCCTTTTTTCCATTCTTGCAACAGGTTCAGCATGGTTTTGTTCCCGAAAAGCATGTTATATGGTAGTGGCTGAGGCCATGAGACACGTTGAGTAGAATATTAATTTTAATAATATGGTAAAATGGTTGTTCATACCAAGTTAAACCGGCATAAAAATCTGCTATCCTCTACCTCCGGAAAAGGAGAGTAAAATCGACTTTCCTGTCAGGACAGATAACCTATAAGCCTAGAGAGGGACAGCAACATGTTAAAAAAACTTTTACCAGGAATTTTAATGTCACTTTTTTGCCTTTGTCAAAATGGTTATGCCACATCAATGCACTGCAATAGCTCCTTTGACGGATACTGGAACTTCACTTTCATGAACAGTATCGATTACACCTTTGAATTTCGGGGATTTTCCTTAAGAGGTGAACAGATTCAATATACGGGCCAGGGCCGTTATGATACCAGCTCTCTGCCTTACCGCCTTATTTTCGATCTTGATTACGGTCAGCTTTCCTGCCAGAATACCTTTTTAAGTACCTATCAATCCCGCTGGTTCTGCGACAGGAAAATTGAATTTGGTTTAGCAGGTCAGACACGTCTCTCGTGCGTATCCGATTCCCAATTTCCTCATGAAACAGACGATATCGCGCTTTATCCTCCGATGCCGACAGGCGCACCATCATCATGCGGCAGCAAAGCCGAGTCATGTCAAACAAAATGTCAGGTGAAAGATGAATATGGAAAGGTTTACAACGCTTCCCATACTATTCAGAAAATCGCCAATCAGCAGGCATGGCACAACTGCCGTAAATATTCCGCAGTACCTAAGAGCTGCCATGCAGAAAGTTGTGGTCTGATATATCTTTCGAATGCGGATGTTATCTATCCCGTGATAACACCTGTTCCTGCTGTGACGGCAGTACCCGTCGTTTATCCTCCTTTATTTCAACCGACAGTAATGGTTGACTGCCGTTCTTATAATCGCGATGGCCTGACTTGTGAACAGATGGATATGAGAGACCGGCCATTCATCTGCAAATGGGCACAAAAATGGAGTTGCGTAAATGGCTGTGCAAAATGGCAGGGATTTTGTTTTTTCTGATCTTGAAATACGGACGTCTCCTTTACTACGGCTTCATCAAGTTCAAGGAAACCTCGTCCTTCAGGGCGAGGTCGTTCAAGCTAACCAAAATCAGGAGAGGTTTAAAGCCTCTCCTGATTCGACACCCGGTCCTTCAGGGCCGGGTTTACATATCGGAATTGACGAGATTTTCTTGATTTTTTTATCTTTTATTGCAGCTCCCTCGGACTAGCCGCATGGAGTGCAACATGCTGAAATGCCGTTTATTGGCAATATGTTATGAGTAAACGGCAAATCCATAAATTTTCTGTTATAATATAAAATAAATGTCCGGCCGGATCGCCATTTGGCGAAGTCCTCTTTTAAAGGGAGAAATTTGTGATGAACGATCATGAAAACGCTTTCAACGTGAAAAATGAGAATGAATTATTAAAAAGGGAAGTTCAGGAATTAAAAGAGACTATCGAGGAAATGAGAAAGACGATCAATGACCGTGAAGATGCCGCCAGGGATCTTGAGTCGAAAATGGAATCCCTTTCAAAAAATCCCCTTGATTTTGTCAGAAGCATGGAAAGCGAAAATAGCGAACCATGTCTTGAAATACCACTGATAAGGACGCCTGAAAAACAGGCCGTTTTACGAAAAAAAGTTGTGCAGATGGATCAGGTGGCTGGCATATGCCGGCAGGTGGAAGTAGGTGTGGAGGGTCAGGTTTCGAATGAAATCGGAACGAATATGGATGAATTCCTTCTTGATATCAAATCTTATGAGCCTTTAAACCTGGTGTCCGAAAATCCCTGCGAGATTGAAAGCGGAAATTCGGGTGGGGGAAACACTCTCCCAGACGGATTATGTGAACAGCTAATCGAGTATGACTCAAAGGGCAGGATTCTTTTAATCAGCAAAGAAGAGGATATCCGGCTTCAAATGGGAACAGCGCTTGCGGAAATGGGGTATCAGACGATATGCGCCCTGGATTTTAACAAGGCGGTTGAGATTTTCAGTGAGGCCTGGAAAAAAGATTATCCGTTTATCACGGTGATCATTGATACCGCTTCTTCGTCCGCACTCCTCCTCAGAGATCAGATCAAAAGAATACTTGAGATGAAAGCTGATACGAAAATCATTGTGCCTTCAGGTCAGGGGGATGGACATCTCAGCGAAAACATGGTCAGATCAGAGCATGTAAGATACATCCAAAAGCCATACAACTTTCATGAAATAGCGGAAATTGTCAGAAACATCGGTCCAATCCCGGAAAAGACTGACGAACCAGGTACAGATAAAGAGAAGGAACGCGACAATCTTATTATGAAGTGCATGGCTGACGAAACGGAGAGGCTGACAAGATATGTAAGGGAAAGGCAGCTTTACCTCAGGGAGAAAAAACAGAAGTTCAGATCGTTTATTTTCCCGAAAACCTGCTTTTCATGCGGAATAAAATATCAGAGTGTAGGTTCTTTTATAAATGAGACAATTATGGTTGCATTATCGCCCTGTGACGACAGCGAGCACAAGGATGGCTCAGGGGTTATTGAATACAGGCAGTGCAGTTGTTCGGCAAATCTTGCCTTTTGCGCCTTCAACTTTCGAGTCACCGATCAGCCGGGAACCCAGCTGAGGGAGTTCTTCAACGAGTGTGTGACCAGGATTCATAAAGAGACAAAGGTGAATAAAAAGGATATCGAGGTAAAGGTAAGGGAAATTTTCAGGAATGAAATTCAAACATGCGAAAGCCGGTTAACCTGTTCATAATAAATTACCGGCATTTTTTTCCCGGAACCCTCGCCTTCCATGACAACCGGCACATTGAAAACCGTCTCAACAAGCGTAATTTCGGCATTGATGCTGTCTCCCTCAAGAATGGCAACGTCGAGAGAAGGAATGTCACCTGCGAACTCTGTCTCATCTTTGAATGTTTGAAAAAGCTGATTCATCCACGTCTGTATGTGAATCCTTGCATTATCGTATTTTGATTGGCCATATGAACTTCCTGGACATCGCGCCACATTACTTGAGGTGGTTTTAAACGCCATGAATATTGAAGCGCTTCTTCGCTGGAAGCTGGCGTCGCCCGGGCCCAGGCATCCTCCAACGACATATTTTCTAACGACTTATTTGTCGATTTGTTGTTTTTTTTACAGAGCCGTACATGAAACTGTCAATTAAACATCCACCTACTAAAGTAGATGGATTTGTTCAGCCGACTAAAGTCGGAAATACATTTGCCGGCCGG